>CALUFN010000012.1 GCA_944319945.1 uncultured Prevotella sp. | reverse complement strand
GAAAACAGAATCCAGATATAAGGAGAAACTTATAACTGAATCCTGTTTCCATTTACACAAAATTTTGGACAGTGTCGTCATCAGGTAGTCTGAACTATTTCCGTTCTTCATTTTTCGTTTTTAGATCATCTTCTTTTCCTCTAACATTTTCAATATCCGACCGAGCTTCATCGTCATTTTCAACATTAGCTTTTATTGACTCATCCACGTCATTAACACCTTTCTTAAACTCTTTCACACCCTGACCTAATCCTCGCATCATCTCTGGGAGTTTCTTACCTCCGAAAAGCAACAAAGCTATTCCGCCGATAAGTAAGAGTTCGGTAGTACCGATAAATAAGAACATCGTCGTAATCATTGCCTTACCAAATAAATTTCACATGTTTCAAAATTTATCTCCCAATTGCCTCCTTCAAGACTTTCCCATTTATATTTATCGCTCATACGTTTCCACCAAGACTGGAACCTTGTATTTGTTTCACCAAGATCTTTTACCAACTTTTCATACAACTCATCGTTATCGACGGTAACGATTTTAGCTAACTCATTTAACCCGTTTCTACGTTCAAACAACAGTCGTATTTCAGAACATTCCTCAGGAGTAACCTGTCCTACTTTTTTGTTTAACATAATAGTTATTGCATTTGAAGATTTATCATCGACGCATTAATGTAAATAAGAACAAATCTTACCTATACGTCATTTTATAACATACCAATTACCGTTATACCCGAAGCGGCTTTTACCTTGAATACAAATCCAAGTGTTATTAAAGTCGATATATTTCTTACCTTTATGCAAATAAACCGCATAAGCCCCTTTACAATGTCCTGATTCAGTGTAGACTGTAACTGATTTGTTTGTTTTCATGTAACTACCATTATTCGGAGCACCAATCACGGCAACACACTTGTTTGACGTATTTCGATATTTACAAGAAAAAGCATCACAAACAAAAATATTTGTAACAACAAACATCAAACATAATATTTTCTTAACCATATACGCATACCCTTATTCGTGTCGGGCACAACTTTTTAAATTGAACATAAATTTATTATATACCTAATAGGTTCTATTTTCCGAATATGTTGCACAATTTGCAACACAAGTTGACGCACAACCATTACCACAACCTACCTTACATTCTCCGACACACGAAGAACATCCATAAGCGCATGTATCCATACATCCTCCTTGACAGCTGTTTCCACACATCATAGCGCATTGATTGACACACGATTGCAAACAACCGTTCATGCAAGTACCTCCACAAGACATTACACACCCCGTATAACAAGAATACATGCAAGTCCCCATATAACAGCCTGACGGTGTTTTAGCCTTAGATGTCGATGCAACAAACGGAGATGTCAAAATAACTGTTCCTAATATAGGAATTACTTTTGATTTGATTTTCCTAAAGAAATCTCTGCGGCTTAGAGCTTCATCATTATGTTTTTTATCATCCATAATTTTTTATCGTTTAAAAATTATCCCTTACATCGAAAGGGTCTAAATAATTTATTAATCTGATATCTTCACTATTTGGCAGGAACTCTCCATGTTTCCTTATTTCCATAAGAAGTTTACGAGAAGCGTTACGTTCCAAATGGGAGATCACACATTGTTCATGTGAAGGCGTATTAACCTCAAGCGTTGTTTTACGGTTCAGCCATACACAACGCCGACATTGATAAGCATCACAATGACGACATAACGGCGCATGATCTAACTTATAAAGTTGCTCATTTTTTATGTCCAATCCATTAGCTATATCCCCAATGGCATAACCATCGTCACAAAGATAAAAAGCAGGACATATATAAAAGCCACCATCAGGCGCAAAAGTGATCGTAGTGTCACCGGCTCCACAATTATTCATCTTACCCAGCATCATCCTATCTGTCAAGATGTTAAGTTGCGGAGACTTGCCGTCAACATACATTTGGCAAATCTTCTTGGATAATTCTGATAGGGCAATATCGTACATCTTGAAATCATCATCTGTAAATGTTTCAACATCCGTCAACACGATATTAAGTCGTCCTGTATTTTCCAGCAAACGTATCACCAAGTCATACGAATCAAATATTTCGCGCTTAGACATTCTTACGACATACGACACGTCTTTCTTTATTTGCACATTACACGTATTCTTTAATCCGTCAAATACCACGACATCCGCTCCTTCATGCTTGCTTGCAGGTTTTATCTTTACATGGTCTATTGACTCTATAACCTCTCCGTATTCTTTTGGAAGTTCATAATCAGGATACACGAACTGTATATTCAGATTTTCTTTCATTCCGTAAAGTATTCCGGCTTTCAAGATTTCCAAAGGCATCAACCTGCGTTCAATACGTTTGTTATCGTAATGGCAGAATGACACGGACGTATCGTCAAGCAAAATCACAAAATACTGTATCATAAATTCAACATATAGAAGGATTAAAATTCAGCTTATTTTCCTCATACTCGTCACGTGCTTCTTCAAGTTCCAACTTACGAAACAGCTTGTTCCAATAATAATTGTTGGCTCTCACGCGTGCCTTATGCATCAGGCAGATGGCGGTTGAACGCTGATAGATCGTCGGCGTTTCAGCAGCATCATAATTCTCACCTTGACACCAACCACATCCTTCAGCCACTTCACAATCAATGCATTTTTGCGGAGACTGCGTGCAACGGTCAAGCGTCAAGAATGGGCGCAATTTGTTCTTGTCTATACCGTCATGTACGTTTCCTATTATCCATGCTTTTTTATCACGCAATGAATATTGGGCAAAGCGTGTGCAGGGATAAAAATTACCTTCTGCGTCTACGGCAAGCATCTTACCAGCTCCACACCAGTTCTGATTCTGAGTAACACAATCAAGTGGCTTACCAAGTCTTTCAGAAAAGAACGAACATGCATAATCCGCATAATATCCACCGTCGATAATCGCATCCGCAAGCTGCATCAACTGGTCTTCAAACAACAAATCATCATTCTTTTGCCATACATCTTCAAAAACGCAATTAATATTCACCTCATGTATGCCAAGACTGTAGAGATGAAGTACACTTTCCTTTATATAAGGAATGTCTGCACTGCTTATGGTAACCTTGGTCCCTGCATTAGGAAACTGTTCAAGCCACAACGGAATATTGCGCACTACGTCTGCATACGAGCCCCTTCCGTCTCCTTTATAAATACGGTTAAGATCATGTTTCCTTTCCGTACCGTCAATTGTGATCCCTATAGACAGATGCCCGATGTTTTTCTTGATAAACCGCTGCACCTTGTCCGTATGATAATTTATTCCATTTGTAGAAAACGAAAAACGATAGGAATTGAACCAATGATGATCACGGCGGTACATCTCAACTTTCAGATAGTCGCAGATCTTGTCTATCAAATCTATCTCGAGAAAAGGCTCACCACCGATAAAATCCCACACGACACTTTCCTCACACATGTCGTCCTCGTGGTCAAGAATATAATCTACAGCTTGCTTAGCTACCTCCCAGGGCATCCGCTCTTTCGAGTTTTTCCCTACGAGGTAGCAATATTTACAGGCAAGTTGGCAATCCTTAGTGACAATAAAGGTTATGTTCTTAGCCATACCAGACTGCCAGCCCCGGTCATTTTCTTTTATCTTCATCTTTAAACTTACCAATAAATTCTATCATCTATCTACAAGCAACTTAACTGGCTATTCCCATACAAGTCCATCGGCATCCTCCGTTACAAGTACCATTACAATAAGTTGCACATCCTTCATTACAACTTGTTTTGCAGGAACCTTCGCACGTACCCGTGCAACCGGTACCACAACCAGTGGAACACTGTCCTCCACAAATAGCGGCGCATTGCCCGTTGCAATCATTAGATACTCTCGTAAGAGCACTACTTGGCACAGGTAAGTTAGAAAGTATTATCGCCCCGACAACGGGAAGCATACTTTGACTGACTTTTCTAAAGAAACTCCTGCGTGACAAGAGTTCATTCTCTTTATTGTTTATTTTCTTATCTCTCATAATTTTGATATGTTACTAAATTAAAATTTAAAGTAATGGGTCATTTTACTGTCAGACTGTCAATACGAACACTTGTAGTACGACAATTATTCGAGCAACTATCATTACAATCTTGCCTGCAAACATCAGAACAAGTTGCACACCCGTCCTTACAACTATCATTGCAAGAATCTCTACACGCTAAGATGCAGGTTTCCCAACAACTATTACAGCATCGACCAGTACAAGTTTGATAGCATTGTCCCCTACAAGTAATCTCACAATTGCCTCTACAATCATAAAACTCTCTCACAAGAGCGTTGCCGGGAGCAGGCAAGTTAGAAAATATTACAGCCCCGACAACGGGAAGTACACTTTTGCTGATCCTCCTAAAGAAACTCCTACGTGATAAAAGCTCTTTCCGCTTATTATTCTTACTTTTATCTTCCATAATAATGGCATATTAAATAAAACTTAAAAAAAGAGTTATTCTCTCATTAGTATGGAGTTTTTCACATAAATTTAACGGCTACTGCCTGAACATGTTCCCTTGCAAGAACCATCACATGTATATTTACAACTTGTGCATGCATTTTTGCATCCGTCTTGACATGTATATCTACAACTTGTACATGCATTCTTACATCCTTGTGAACATGTGTACTTTCCGCACCCCAATTCAACAACATCAGCTTTCACTATGTTCGGCATTGCCGACAAAGCAATCGCACCAATTACAGGTAATGCGGCCTTTGCTGCTTTCTTAAAGAAATCCCTACGCGACTGGAGTTCTTCGTTCCTTTTCTTATCTTCCATGACTATTAAATTTAAAAGTCGCCTTGCAGAACTCCCAAATCAGGCTAATAAATTGTTTGGTATAAGATACTAAAAAAGACGTGGGAGTCTCTACTTCTCGCTTATCCCACAGTCAGGCTCTCGCATTGCCCATCATCAAGGATAAGCAACGCAGTTAGCCCACGCCGTGACATATTATAATAAGGTATGGATACTATTTACCCTTACCATATAATACATCCCACGTGGACGTTCCCGTTGCCGCATCTTCTTGATGATAGTTCAAACTTGCGAGATTTGACTGTAGAAGATAACGTCCGTAAACGTCCTTTTCAATAAATAACCCACAAGCCCGTACAAATGGGCTAACTGAGTCGGTACAAAGTTAAACTTTTTTATGTAATAAACAAAGAAATAATTAATATTTTTTATTGACGAGAATAAAATTCCAAGAAGATTCAAGAAACACAAATTATGACGGACATCAGCATCCTGACATATTGCTAAATTTTAACTTGGAAACATCACAATACGTCATTTATAAGATTTCGCCGTAAACTCTCAAAATAGAAATTTGTTACCCACGAAATAGGTGAACGTATGACAAAAAACAGCTGTTTAACACCATATATACCGTCGATAGAAACACCATCTACCGCCTTTTAGAAGAC
The DNA here is from genome assembly GCA_944319945.1 of uncultured Prevotella sp. Classification (GTDB taxonomy): domain Bacteria; phylum Bacteroidota; class Bacteroidia; order Bacteroidales; family Bacteroidaceae; genus Prevotella. Next base: position 48,638 of record CALUFN010000012.1, on the reverse strand, counting down.
AAAAGGCCATGTTTAGAATCACGATAACCGACATAATGGCAAGCATAAGGCATGTTTGGCATCATAAAAAATAACCTTTTACGCAAGCATAAGCGCACGACGATTGCACATTCGGCTTAATATCGAAGTAACGTCAAGAATATCATAATGTTATGTTTGCACACGCAAAACGGCCTTATTCACGTCCATTCTGCACGAATTAAAGAGCAAGGCCGTTCTCACGCGCCAAAGAAAATCACGATGTAAATATTTTATGGATTTATGGTTACATTATGTCAAAATAACAAACGTATATAAACGAACAGCTAAAAAAAGTAATTTTAAACGAATGAATATACGCAAAAATCTTAAACAAGCATGGCATGGACGCTTACGGACATTCATGCTAAAAATCAAGCCGGAATGCCATATAAGCGAAAAAAACAGCCTAACTCATCTGATAATTCGGCGAAAATTACTATCTTTGCCTACGTATAAAATCATACGGATACGACCGTAGCATTACGCATACGCTCGACAACCAACAACCTTTAACCAATATAGTATCCACAGCGAATAATGAAAAATATGCTTAAGACCAAAACCATACTGATAACAATCTTACTGCTGAACGCCGGAATAGCCTCTGTGGCCCAAACCGACGACTTGGACGAAGACGAGCTGACCACCGAACAAGAGGACGCCGAGATGGCATACGAAAGGCTGCTGCCCTCTACGGCGCAAATATTGGTAATCGACAGCACTACGGCCGACAAGACCGACTTTATCGACAAGATACCTCTCAACGACGAGACGGGCAGGATAAGCACGTATGACAAGCAGTGGAACACCAGCGGGCAGCCGTTTGCCTACACATACGTCAACGGCTTCGGCAACAAGATAATATTCGCCAAGAAAGGTGAAGACGGTCATTACGCCCTCTACACGGCCGACAAGCTCAACGGGGAATGGGCCAACCAAAAACGCATTGACGACTTCGGCGACGAGTTTGAAGACGTCAACTACCCCTTCATGATGCCAGACGGAGTGACCCTCTACTTCGCGGCGAAGGGAGGCGAAGGGCTCGGCGGCTACGACATATACGTGACAAGATACGACATCGGCTCGGAAAGATTCTACACGCCCGAGAATATCGGACTGCCGTATAACTCTGCCGCCAACGACTATTACTGCATAACCGACGAGTTTAACAACCTGGGCTGGATAGTCACCGACAGGCGGCAACCCAACGACACCGTATGCATATACACCTTCGTGCCGACAAAAGAGCGCAAAACTTACGACGAAAGCGTTATCGGTGAAGAAAAGCTGAGAAGCCTGGCCGACTTGGCATGCATACAAGACACATGGTATGACAACGGCGAAATCCAGGCGGCACGCGACAGACTGGTGGCCATGCTTACAAGGAAAAGGAAAGAGGAGAAGGAGAACATCATGTTCGTTGTCAACGACCATACCATCTACGAAACTGCGGAAGAATTTAAATCGCCGAAAAACAGGGAGCGCTTCGCCGAACTGCAGGAAATAAGAAAGGCGGCCTGCAAGGCCGGGAAAGACCTTGAAAACATGCGCCTGAATTACTCTAAGGGAACTGCCGCCACTAAAAGAAAACTCAGTGCCGGCATCATAAAGGCCGAGAAACAGATTGAGGAGCTTAACGCATACATCCACACTTTGGAAAAAGATATCCGCAATACGGAAAACATGATGCAAACAGGCAGGTGACAAGCCACCTTACGACCGATTAATAAGAATAAGACTCGCCGGCGGATGATCCGCCGCCAACCGCATAAAATACATATAAGCCTATGGGAAAAAGATATTTCGCCGAATCGGAACTGATAATAAATCCTGACGGCAGCGTATTCCATCTGCACGTAAAACCCGAACAGCTGGCCGACAAGATAATACTCGTAGGCGATCCGGGCCGCGTGTCGCTCGTAGCATCCCATTTTGAAACTACGGAATGCGAAGTGGAAAGCCGCGAGTTTCACACCGTAACGGGAACGTTCAAGGGGAAACGCATAACTGTAACGTCGACCGGCATAGGGTGTGACAACATAGACATTGTGGTCAACGAAATGGACGCGTTGGCAAACATCGACTTCGCAACACGTACCGAAAAAGAATCGTTCAGGCAACTCGAAATGGTACGCATCGGCACGTGCGGAGGCTTACAGCCGTACACGCCTGAAGGCACGTTCATCTGCTCGGTAAAGTCAATAGGCTTCGACGGACTGCTCAACTTCTATGCGGGGCGCAACTCCGTGTGCGACCTTCCTATGGAGCGCGCATTGCTCAATCACTTGGGCTGGACGGGAAACCTATGCGCACCCGCGCCTTACGTAGTGGATGCCGACCCAGAACTTGCCGTCCGCATATCAGGCAACGACATGGTACACGGGGTGACCGTTGCGTGCGGAGGATTCTTCGGGCCTCAAGGCAGGCAACTACGCATTCCGCTCGCCGACCCCAAGCAAAACGAGAAAATAGAGAGTTTTGAGTACAACGGACTGAAAATCACCAACTTCGAGATGGAAAGCTCGGCCCTTGCGGGACTGGCGCGCCTCATGGGACACAAGGCCGTAACATGCTGCATGGTGATAGCCAACCGACTCACAAAGAAAAGCGACACGGGATATAAGAACCATATAGACGACTTGATAAAGACAGTATTGGAAAGAATATGACCATAATGTCGACATAAACCAACAAGCGACTACACTGACAGGCAGACAAGTTGACGGGCTAAACGGTCTAACCCACCTATGCACAGCTTCTTGTCCGCCTGTTGTTTTTTTGATGAACCACCAATAAAACGTAAAATAAAAAAGATGAAACGCTATTTATTCCTACTCTTATTACTTGCTTCACTGCAAAACACATTCGCCCAATACGACTTTATCCGCCCGGTAAAAGACTCAATACCCGGCGGTTACGACTTCTGGGTGTACACGCCGACGGATTACTATTACTCGCTTGAGAGCACACCGGTAATAATCTTCCTGCACGGACAAAGCCTTTGCGGACGCAACCTCAACCGCGTAAGACGCTACGGACCTCTTGACGCCATAGTGAAAGGCAGGCAGATAGAAGCCCTTGTCATTGTTCCACAAAACCCCGGAGGAGCATGGAACCCAGACAAGATCAACGACGTGCTAGAATGGACGAAAAAGCATTACGCAATGGATTCCACGCGCGTATACGTCATAGGCATGAGCCTCGGCGGATACGGTACGCTTGACTTTACAGCAACATATCCCGACAAAGTGGCTGCGGCAATGGCCTTGTGCGGAGGCTGCTCGCTGAAAGACGTCAGCGGACTGGGCAAAGTTCCACTTTGGATTTTGCACGGCACAGCTGACCGCGCCGTGCCAATAAGCAAGTCTAAGGCCGTAGTCGAGCAACTGCAGAAAGACAACAACGACAAACGTCTGCGCTTCGACTGGCTCAAAGGCTCGTCACACGGGGCGTTGGCACGCATACTCTACATGAAAAAGACTTACGAATGGCTGTTCATGCACTCGCTAATCGATAAAGACCGGCCTGTAAACCGCGATATTGAAATAGGCAAATCAGACTTATCAAATGCGTACAGCGACATGATATCGGGTGCTCCTGATCCTGAAGTAGTTTACGATAAGACCATTTATTAAGCAAAATCTATACAATGAAAGAGGCCCGCATCATAGAGTTGCGGGCCTCTTTCATTCATATCTAAGAAATTACTTCAATTTTAGAAGAACATGTAACGATTGTCTTTCACGTCAGCCTTAAGATAAAGTTCCTGCATGAAATTACCTGCATACTGCAACAGCTTCTGGCGTTTACGCTGCTCGTATGTCTTCTCGTCAAACTTCACTGAACGCATTTTCTTGTCTGTTACTTGGAACATATAAACGCCTCCGTTACCCTTAACAGCATGCGAGCAGAACTTTCCTTTGGCCGTAGCAGCAACTGCGCCGCTAAGTGCAGGTTCGCTCATACCTGTAGCTTGGACAAACACCGGAGCTGCAAATGTCACCTGATTAACGGTGGAAACCTTACCGCCCTTAGCCTTAGCACCGGCTATGTCCTTAACTCCATTAACTTGAGCCATAAGCATTTCGGCCTTCTTATCGCGAAGCACCTCGCTACGAACGTAATTCTTCACGTTCTCATCGTCAAGCGAACGATAACCTTCCTTATTGATTTTTGTCAGGACGACAACAAGCAAATGGTCGTTCTCTCCACATTCGTAAAGCGGAGAAATTTCATTTTCCTTTGCTCCGAACAGCCACTTCATAGCTTCACGAGTATCCGAAATACCGGCAACATAATGCTCCGAATTACGGATATCGGCTCTCTCCCTTACGGTAAAACCATATTTTGAAGCATTCTTCTGCATTGCTTCAAGCGTTTGATTCTCACTTACGAACTGGCTGAACTTGTTATAAGCTGCCGAATAAGTGTCCTTAGAGAACTCGATAGGCTTCTTTATTACGGCTGCCACATACTTATTAGTCATGGCCCTACGGTCGGTCACCTGGAGTATGATATTGCCCTGAGTAAGCTTGATGTTCTTAGTTTCGTTCACGCCAACGGTATTCAATGACTGGATATAAGCCTTCATGTCATTGTCTATTGACGGTGCGTTTTGGTATTGCGAAGACGTTATCCAAGTCTTTTCTCCTGTCTGTCCGTACTTCTTTGCAAGTGCTTCAAAATCAGCACCAGCCTGAAGGGCCGTATAAATACTATCAGCCCTCTTAACTGCTTCGTCTGCAGTTGCGCCTCCTACCTGGATTGAACGGAACTGTATAGAGTCAGGCAGCTGAGTCTTTGAGATAAGTTTGATTACGTTAATTGTGTTGTCTATCTTATTCTCAACAGGCGTAGAAGTAGTGCCTACGGCCATTGAGTCAAGGCGTGCAGCGATGTCTCCGGGGAACGCAGCCTTAGTCTGGGGTATTCCGAGATAAGCAACAGTCGAACCGCTCTTCCTGATTATGCCTGACGGATCAGCCGTATCCCTCAACGCCTTTATGTAATCATTGACGGTTTTGTTAAGAGCCGTGCGGTCAGCCTGCGAAGGAACGACCTGGAAATCGACATATTTAATCGAGCGGGTCTCTTCCGGCTGCTTGAAGCGAGCCTTCAATTCATCGTATTTTGCCTGAAGATCGCTGTCGGAAATCTTAACCTTATTGTCGTTAATCGACGAATATGCAAACGAAACAAGCTGGATGTTGCTTTCCTGATTCTCGTCGTTGTAAGCCATTTTAGCCGACACTGGATTTGAGATCATGCAGTTAGCGAGCAACACTTGATACTTCTGCGCAAGGAGCTGCTGGCGCAATGATTTCTCAACAAACGTCCAAAAGTTGTAAATATTGCGATATTGGTCAGCCATTTGGGGGTTCGCTGCCTGTGCCTGCTTGTACTCTGCGAGGAACTGCTTCAACAGGTTGGCGTCGAAACGGCCGGTCTGCCTGTTTACGAACGGAGTCTGAAGAAGCATGGGATTAGTACCGGCCGTGAGGACGTTCTGCAACTCCTTGTCGGTGACTGTAAGCCCCAACTTCTCAGCTTCGTGGCCGATGATCTCATTCTGTACGAATGTGTTCCATACGACATCTTTCACCTGGTTAAGCTCCTCGTCGGTAAGATTGTCGCGTCCTTGTGTCATTCTGATGACGTTAGTGTACTCGTCGACGAGCTTCTGATAGTCTTGCACGTTGACCTTGTCACCCAACACCTCGCCTACTTGAGCTCTCCGCTCGTTACTTGCGGCATCGCAAGAACGGAAAAACTCTTCGGCAATAAACGCAAAAAGGGCGAATCCTATCACGCAGATGAGGATTACGCCTTTGCTTCTGATTTTTCCTAAAACTGCCATTATTACAATTATTTATTTTTTTAATTATTTTCCTGCAACTATGTTTTATACAAATTAGCGCACAAAATTACAAAAAAGAAAATAAAAACAATTATTTTTCGATTAAAAACTTGCTTCGTTATTGACTTTAAGATATTTATGACGCTTATTTCATTGTGTTTTCCTTGCAGAAGGAGTGGTGGGCAAACGCTTCTTAGCCTTCACCGTATCAGGTGCCGTCAGGATGCTGTCGCCTTCGTTCTCGCCCATGCCGCCCTTGACGAACGAGCCTTTCGAGTTGGTAATAGTGTAATGTGTCATGCGCTCGTCACTAAGGAAATACGTGCCTTCCATATCCCTGTCGGGGGTTATCAGGCGCGAATACTTATAGCTGTAAAGCTCGTGCTTGTTCTGGTCCCAAAACAATTCCTCGCTCGAAAAGCGCAGGCCGTCGACCGTCCTTACACGCACACGTCCGCGAAGCTCCCAAAGTTTCTGCTGGTCAAAATAGTAAGCAGTGTCACATTGGACGTAAGCCTCTACGTGGAATTTCTCGTCAAACTGCTCGAGAAACAGTCCTTTTTCGAAAATCCAGCGCGACGGATTCCTTGCTTGGTTCACTTCCCAACACTCGGAGACTATCCGGTACTTCATCATTCCGGAGTCAGACACAAGCGTGTTGACACCGTATGAAACCATGACCGACGCCGAGTCTTGCGGATTCACGGCAGGAGCCGTGTGCTCGCGCCCCTCCTGACAGGCGGAAAGGAGCCACACTGCGACCAATATGTAAGGAATGAGTCTCAAGGCTGCACGATGTTAGTCTGTATCAATCTACTTTCCACTTCATGAACCAACGTTCGTTAAACGTGATGCCGATGTTGATGCGGAACGTGTTTTCGGTGAGCATTCCCTTAGCCGAAGAATGCACCCATTGGCCTGAAATGTTAAGAATCGAGCGGTTGTTGTACATATTTATAATAGGTATGCCCAATCCGGCGCTCACGCTTATCTCGTCGGGACCGTCTACGCCGTTTATCTTATAATAAGGCGTGGCATACGACACGCCGGCGCGGATGCGCAAGCGCTTAAAGAAGTTGCGGCTCATTTCGTCGCTGCAAAATTCTCCGCCGAACGTCATCTTATAACGGTCAGAATAATAATCGTCGCTCAAGACATACGACGGTACGTCGTTATTCACACGGTAAACGGGAAACTGCAGGTCGCCCCATTTCTGATACATGAAATCGGCTCCCAGCTTCAGGCGGTTGTCATAGGTCCACGATAGGCCTCCGCCTATCGACGTAGGAATCTCAAGACCGTTGTTAACAGAGAACGACGTCGTATCGGCTACGCCCGTGGTGTTGTTCGTAGAAATTATCATACACGACGGGTCGGAGTTGAGCTTATGCCCCAAGCCGTATGTAACGCCCACGGCCAAGGCGTTTTTCTTATTCAGGTTAAACGAATACTGCAGACCGAAATCCACTTTATAGTTCTGCACCGAAGCCGTATAATACTTCGATAACGTGTTTATGTAAGAATCACTGTAACTGTTGACAACCGAACGGTCGATGTCACCCCACAGGTATGACACGTTCGCACCGACGGACAATCCCTTGACAAACTCCCAACCTGCGCCTACGTAAAACTGGTGGATGCCGCCGCTACCTGAATATGTATTGTAATACGCCGTAGTCCTATCGTCGTCAAGATAGTCGGTGGTGGAATAATTATAGCCTACGTTGGTAAACGGGATTATACCGAAACTGACGCCTACGTGCTTGCATACGCGGAAGCCGGCTACGGCATACTCGAAGTCGGCATTGTTAGCGTTGACCTTGCGACCGTTCTCGTTGAAGTTGGTAACCTGGCCCGACAATCCCACGTCGAAGAGGAACGTCAGTGAATCCATTGCCGAATACGACGCCGGATTTATATAATTCACTTGGTTGCGCTCCCTGAAAGCCAATCCCAAGCCGTTCATACCACGGTTGAACCCGCTTGTCTGTTCGCCAAGCTGCCCCAACCCATACTGGCTATAAGGTGAATTAGTACCACTTTGGGCGACAGCAGGCATCACGCAAACTGACACCAAAAGAACCGCGCTTATTACCTTTTTATAAAGATTCATTTTCGTATTTAATATTCTGTTTGGCCCCGCAAGGCGATAAAATCGTCTGCAAAGGTGGTCATTTTTTCCGAAAAATCCAAATTCAACGGAACGGCGGCAGTTAAATAAACAAAAAGTTAAGGATATTTTTCAAAATAGCCCCGACACCGCTTCCGTTCATCATTACCGTCCGCACATCCCGCTACCGAGCACGCCTTACGGCCCCATGCCACGGCGCGTCGCATGCCGCATATCAGCTGCGGGCTTACCGGCGCATTTCCAATATGCCACCTTTCGGTTTGTGAAAGGCAACCTTTTACAGGCTGAAAAGCCGCCTTTTACGAGCCAAAAGGCCGTCTTTTAGAACCGCAATGATAACCCTCTGGCACTCAACGGCTTACAAGCCGTTCATTAACAACACCCGTTATCAGCTGAAAACGGCACGCCGCCGCAGCAAAAACGCAGCCGTCTTACATTTCGTTTACAGGTTGCAAAATTATCGAAATTTTTCGGAATAATAGTGCGTCAAATTGAGAAATATGAGCTATTTTTGCATCGTGAAACTCTTAAGACACATCTTCACGTCAACGGTAATATGCCTTATCTCGCTGATTTCCAGCGAGGTACAAGCCTTTAATTACACTAACGGCCGCGATGCCGGGCTAGATTCCGTGAAGATAAGCCTGCTGACATGCTCTGCCGGTGACGAGGTTTACAGCCTCTACGGGCACACGGCCATAAGATACACAGACGAGAGATACGGCGTAGACGAGGTGATAAACTACGGCGTATTCTCGTTCAGCAAGCCTTTTTTCGTGCTTAGGTTCATCTTCGGTCTTACCGACTACGAGATGGGGATAATGCCCTTTGAGATGTTCTGCGCCGAATACCGCTCGGAAGGACGCTCCGTAATACAGCAGGACCTCAACCTGACGCGCGGGGAAAAGGCCGCCATAAGAGACGCGCTGATAGCCAACTACAGGCCCGAGAACAGGGTTTACCGCTACAATTACTTCTACGACAACTGCACAACGCGCGCAAGAGACATAATCTGCGATAACATAAAAGGTAAGGTAAGATATCCCGGGCAGCAACAGCCCTACCCCTCTTTCCGCAGCCTCATACACAAGTTCAACGACGAACATCCGTGGGCGCGCTTCGGCAAAGACATGCTTCTCGGCGTAAAGGCTGACAAAAAGACAGACCAGAGCGAGCACCAGTTCCTGCCGTTCTTCCTGATGAAGGATTTCGACAAGGCGGAAATCATAGGCGCCGACGGCAAGTCGAGACCGCTGGTAACAAAGACGTCGCGCGTGGTAGACGTTCAATCCCCGACCGTGGAAAGCGAGTTCCCGTTGAGCCCGAGCCAATGCGCATGGCTGATACTTGCGATAATAGCAGGCGTGTCGATAGCCGAGTTTCGGACGAAGAGAAAATTTTGGGCGTTCGACACCTTATTATTAATAATAGACGGGTGCTTGGGCGTCATCATCTTCACGATGTTCTTCTCCGAACATCCTACGACAAGCACCAACCTCCAAGTGCTGCTGCTCAATCCGCTGCCGCTGATATTCGCCTACCGCACGGCAAGACGCGGCGCAAGAAAACAGCGCGACCCATTCTGGACTTATGCCGCCGTGGCGATAATAATATTCTTCATTGGCGGATTTTTCCAGGAATACGCTGAGGGAATGCACATTTTGGCACTATCTTTGCTGATAAGGTGCACATGCAATATTGTTTACCAAAATAAATACTTGTCCGTAAAGTAATGATCAACAAGTACATAACAGCTACGATTCTGGCCATCGTGGCAGGCAACGCAGTCGAAGCGCAGGTGTCGAGACCGGTTCCGCGCCTGGTCGTCAACATCACGATCGACCAGCTGCGCACCGACTATATCGACGCGTTCATGCCGTCATACGGCAACGACGGCTTCAAGAAGTTGTTGCGGAGCGGTGCCGTGTATTGCAACGCGCAATACACGTTCGCCCCGATCGACCGAGCGTCGTCGATAGCCTCGATAGCCACCGGCACCACACCGTCTAACAACGGCATCACAGGTTTCCGATGGCTGGATAAGAATTCGCTGATACCCGTGACATGCGTTGACGACAACGAGTATGAAGGAATATTCACCAACGAAAGCTCGTCGCCCAAGAACATAGCCACGACAACCGTCAACGACGAGCTGAAGATAGCCACCGAAGGTGCCGCCGTGATATACAGCATAGCCCAAGACAGGGACGCGGCAATCATAAGCGGAGGCCACGCTGCCGACGGAGCAGTATGGTTCGACGAAAACACAAAGTGCTGGTGCTCGTCGAAATATTACTTCAAGAAAGCCCCAAAATGGCTCGAGGAATACAATCTCACCAACGTTGACGGCGACACCGACGACAACCTGAACTCAAGCACCACCGACATCGCCCTGCAATGCATCGAGGCCAACAAGATGGGTGACGACCACGTTACCGACATGCTGTCGGTGACATACGAGGCAAAGCTGCCCATAAAGAAGGATAAGCTCGACAAGGATAAGCTCTTGGACAAATACGTCGGACTCGACAAGGAACTTGAAAGGCTGACCACCGCAATCGAAAACAAGATCGGCAAGAGCAACGTGCTGTTCGTAATAACCAGCACCGGATATTGCGACGACCTGAACGTAGACTACGCCCGATACCGGATACCTAACGGAACATTCTACGTCAACCGCACCGCCGACCTGCTCAACATGTACCTCGGAGCCATATACGGCCAGGACAAATACGTTGAAAGCTGCTTTTACAACCAGATATACCTCAACATTAAGGAGATAGAACTGAAGCGCATAAACATCAGTGAACTGCTGAGCCGCGCCCAGACGTTCATCATGCAGCTGTCGGGGGTAAGCAACGTCCTCACCAGCCGCAACCTCCTTTTGTCGGCAGACAAGAACAGTTCGCGCCTGCGCAATTGGTTTTTCCCCAACAACTGCGGCGACCTTATCATCGAAGTGTCGCCCGGATGGAAACTGCTGAACGAAAAGAAATTCCAACAATACATATCAAAAGACAACGCCATGCCGTTCCCGCTGATATTCTACGGGGCCGGCATCACGGCGCAAGAAGTGACAACGCCGGTGACAATAGACCGCATTGCGCCGACCATCGCTAAAACAATACGCATCAGGGCCCCCAACGCATGCTCTGCCGCACCTTTATATTAATAAGCGCGTGGCATGCCGCCACGGCGGCCATGGCCTGCGAATCAGCCAAACATCATTTACATAAAGAAAACAATAATCATAAAATATGAGTTTTAATAATTTCTTAAAGTCGCTTTTCGGCGACAAATCCACACGCGACATGAAGCTGATACAGCCCGTAGTTGAGAAAATAAAGGCTGTATATCCGGAGATAAAAGCTCTCGACAACGACGCGCTGCGAGCAAAGACGAAAGAGATACAGAAATACGTACAAGACTCGGCAGCAGAGCAAAAGAAACAGATAGAGGAGCTTAAGGCGAAAATAGAAGACACTCCCATCGACGAGCGCGAAGCCATATTCAACCAGATAGACAAGCTCGACAAGGAAGTGCTCGAGATATACGAGAAGTCGCTCAACGAGGTTTTGCCCGTAGCTTTCAGCATAATGAAAGACACGGCCCGCCGCTTTGCCGAGAACGAAGAGATCGTTGTGACGGCCAACGACTTCGACCGCGAGCTGTCGATAATGAACGATTTCGTCCGCATAGAGGGCGACAAAGCCATATACAGCAACCACTGGATGGCCGGCGGCAACGACATGAAGTGGGACATGGTGCATTATGACGTTCAGTTATTCGGCGGCGTTGTGCTTCATCAGGGTAAGATCGCAGAGATGGCGACCGGTGAAGGTAAGACGCTCGTTGCCACATTGCCGGTGTTCCTCAACGCCTTGACGGGCAACGGCGTACACGTAGTGACCGTGAACGACTACTTGGCAAAGCGTGACTCCGAGTGGATGGGCCCGCTCTACGAGTTCAACGGACTCTCCGTAGACTGCATAGACAAGCACCGCCCGAACACCCCCCAAAGGCGCAAGGCATACCAAGCGGACATCACTTTCGGAACGAACAACGAGTTCGGTTTCGACTATCTCCGCGACAACATGGCCGTATCGCCGGCCGACTTGGTGCAGCGCAGGCATAATTACGCCATCGTCGACGAGGTAGACTCGGTGTTGATCGACGACGCCCGCACGCCTCTTATCATATCAGGCCCCGTGCCTAACGGCGACGACCAAATGTTTGAGGAGTACCAACCGCTGGTGGAACGCCTTGTCGACGTACAACGCAAGCTGGCCACCCAATATCTTGCCGACGCAAAACAAAAGATAACCGAGGGTCGCGAAAAGAACGACCAGAAACTTCAGGACGAAGGTTTCCTGAGCCTTTACCGCTCGCATAAGGCTTTGCCTAAGAACAAGCCGCTCATCAAATACCTTTCAGAGGAAGGCATAAAGGCAGGCATGCTCAAGACGGAAGAATTCTACATGGAGAACAACAACCGCCGCATGCCTGAGGCTGTAGAACCTTTGTATTTCGTGGTTGACGAGAAGCTGAACTCAGTAGACTTGACCGACAAGGGTACGGAATGGCTTGCCAACCAAGTGAACGACCGCGAACTGTTCGTGCTTCCGGACATTGCCTCGCAGCTGTCGGCCCTCGAAAACGAGAAAGACCTCGACGACCAGCAGCGCCTTGACAAGAAAGACCAGCTGCTCAACCATTACTCCGTGCAGAGCGAAAGAGTGCATACGCTGCACCAGTTGCTCAAGGCTTACACCATGTTCAACAAGGACGACGAGTACGTTGTAATGGACGGCGAGGTGAAGATCGTCGACGAACAGACGGGCCGTATCATGGAAGGGCGCCAGTGGAGCGACGGTTTGCACCAAGCTATCGAGGCCAAAGAGCACGTAAAGGTGAAGGAGGCCACGCAGACTTTCGCCACGATCACTCTGCAGAACTACTTCCGTATGTACCACAAGCTATCGGGTATGACGGGTACGGCGATAACCGAGGCCGGAGAGTTTTGGGACATATACAAGCTCGACGTGGTAGAGATACCGACCAACAAGCCCGTAATCCGCAACGACATGGACGACCGCGTGTACAAGACTGCGCGCGAGAAATACAACGCTGTGATAGAGGAAATCATTGAAATGCGCAACTCAGGACGCCCATGCTTGGTAGGTACTACGTCGGTCGAGATATCCGAACTGCTGAGCAAGATGCTCCAAATGCGCCACATTCCGCACAACGTGCTGAACGCTAAGCTGCACCAGAAGGAGGCGAACATCGTGGCCGAGGCAGGCCAAAGCACTCTCGGCACGGTAACGGTAACCGAAGCCGACGGCTCTACGCGCACCGAAGAAAGGATGCTGGGAGCGGTGACCATCGCGACTAACATGGCCGGCCGTGGTACAGACATCAAGCTGTCGCCCGAAGTGAAGGCTGCCGGCGGACTGGCAATCATCGGTACCGAGAGGCACGAAAGCCGCCGCGTGGACAGGCAGCTGCGCGGACGTGCCGGCCGTCAGGGCGACCCGGGCAGCTCGGTGTTCTACGTAAGCCTTGAAGATAAGCTGATGCGTCTCTTCGCAAGCGAGCGTATCGCACGCGTAATGGACCGCCTCGGGTTCAAGGAAGGCGAACGAATCGAAAGCCCGATGATCACCAAGAACATCGAGCGCGCGCAGAAGAAGGTGGAGGAAAACAACTTCGGCATACGTAAGCGCCTGCTTGAATACGACGACGTGATGAACAAGCAGCGTACCGTTGTGTACGAGAAGCGCCGCCACGCGCTCATGGGCGAACGCATCGGCATGGACATAACGAACGTGATTTGGGACCGCGTAGTTGAGATAATCGACAAGAACGACTACGAAGGCTGCAAGGACCAGTTCCTCAAGGTGCTGGCTATGGAATGCCCGTTCACGTTCGAGGAGTTCACCAACGAAAGCCACGACGTGCTTGCGGAGAAAGCGTTCCAAATGGCAATGGCCGACTTCAAGCGCAAGACCGACCGCATACAGGCCGTAGGCTGGCCGGTAATCAAGGAGGTGTTTGAGAATCAAGGCGACCGCTACGAGCGCATAATGGTGCCCATCACCGACGGCAAGCGCATCTACAACATACCGTGCAACCTGAAGGAGGCTTACGACACGGAATGCAAGAGCGTGGTGAAACAGTTTGAAAAGACGATACTCCTACACATCATCGACGACTGCTGGAAGGAGAACCTGCGTGCGCTCGACGAGCTGAAGCACAGCGTACAGAACGCGTCTTACGAGCAGAAAGACCCGTTAGTCATATTCAAGCTCGAGAGCGTGAAGCTGTTTGACGACATGGTAAACCAAATGAACAACCGCATCGTGAGCATACTGATGCGCGCACAGATACCCGAAATACAGCGCGAAGAAGTGCGCGAGGCGGCTCCCGAGCAAAGAAGCCAACAGTACACCGAGCAGAAAGAAGATCTGACCGACCCTGGACAGAAGGCAGCAGCAAGCCAAGACACGCGCCAAAACGCCGAGGCAAGAAGGCAGCCGGTGCGCAAGGACAAACTGCCGGGACGCAACGACCCATGCCCCTGCGGCAGCGGTAAGAAGTTTAAGAACTGCCACGGACGCGGACTCGTGTAAACCAAATTAAGAGTTAAGAATTAAGAGTTAAGAAAGACATTTGCGTCGACACACCTGCAAGACGCATTTTCTTACACCTTAATTCTTAGCTCTTAATTTTTATAATTCCATGTAAACAGATATCACATGCGCATAAACATTAGCAATCTGAAAAAGACTTTCGGAGACAAGACGGCCGTAAGCATACCAGACTTCACCATCAACGACGGCGACATGCTCGGACTCGTAGGCAACAACGGAGCCGGTAAGACCACCCTGTTCCGCCTGATGCTCGACTTGATAAAGGCCGACGAAGGCACGGTCACAATGTCAATAAAATCACAAGACGGTACCTATGAGGAGATCAACCCTGCCGAATCAGAAGACTGGAAGGTGTCTACCGGGGCGTATATCGACGAAGGATTCCTAATAGACTTTCTCACGCCGGAAGAGTATTTCCGGTTTATCGGAAAAGTGAACGGCCTGTCAGAGCAAGAGACCAATGAGCGCGTATCATCGTTCGAGCATTTCATGGGAGGCGAAATACTCGGCCAGAAAAAGCTGATACGCAACCTTTCGGCCGGCAACAAGCAAAAGGTGGGAATAATATCTGCGCTCATCAACCGGCCAGACCTGCTGATTCTCGACGAGCCGTTTAACTTTCTCGACCCTACAAGCCAAAACAGCCTGAAACACATACTCGAGGATTACAACACTCAAAGCAGCGCCACGATCCTCATCAGCAGCCACAACCTGACGCACACCGTTGACATTTCAAGCCGCATCGTATTGCTTGAAAAAGGCGTCATAATAAAAGACCTGCCCAACAAGAACAACTGTGCCGAGAAGGAACTTGAGGATTATTTCAACATAGGAGAATGAGCGTCTGAGAGCATTACGTATGGAAGCGTCTTGCCAAAAGCCGCCGCAACCACAAGTAAACGCAGCCTAAACATTAGACATTAACGGCGTTTACCTGAGGTTGCGGCGGCTTTTGCGCAATGCTTCCACGACACTTGATGTTACGGTTTATAATCGCATGGTTTACAATCTATTACGGAAGGCATTGCAAAAGGTAACCTATTGCGATGCAATATGCCGCTTATCATGCCGTAAAAAGTTGCCTTTCGCGCTGCGAAAGGTTACCTTTTACAAATACATATGTTTCCGGCCTACACGCAAGGCGCGACACCGCACAGACAAAATGCCACGGGAAAGCGGCTAACGCGGCAAACACATCATCATTAATCGGTATTTTACGGATAAGATGAACGCAAGTCAGCATTTTTTGTTACTTTTGCATTGCTTATAAAAAAGTTATTAGATAATGAGACTATCCGAACTGAAAACAGGAGAAAAAGGCGTAATCGTAAAAGTGTTAGGACACGGAGGATTCCGCAAACGCATCGTCGAGATGGGGTTCATACGCGGCAAGATGGTGACCGTTTTGCTCAACGCCCCGCTCCAAGACCCTGTGAAATACAAGATAATGGGATACGAGATATCGCTCCGCCACTCTGAGGCGGCGATGATAGAAGTGATATCCACCAACGAGGCAAGACAGCTCGAAGAGGAAGAAGCGCGCAATCTGGGCATTACGAAAATATCCGAAAATGCGTCGGCCGACGACGGTTGCCTTACCGACGAGCAACTGCACAAGGCGGCGATGAAGAAGAGCCACACGATAAACGTAGCCCTCGTAGGCAACCCCAATTGCGGTAAAACGTCGCTGTTCAACTTCGCCTCAGGCGCCCACGAGCGCGTAGGCAACTACTCGGGAGTAACCGTCGACGCAAAAGAAGGGCGCGCCGAGTTTGATGGATACCAGTTCAACTTGGTCGACCTGCCCGGCACGTACTCGCTCTCGGCCTACAGTCCTGAAGAGCTTTACGTGCGCAAGCAAATCATCGAGAACACCCCAGACGTGATAATAAACGTCATCGACGCGAGCAACATCGAACGCAACCTTTACCTTACGACGCAACTCGTAGACATGAACATCAAGATAGTAGGCGCGCTGAACATGTTCGACGAGTTTGAATCGCGCGGAGACAAACTCGACTACGACAAGCTCGGCGAACTGTTCGGTTTTCCGCTGGTGCCTACGGTGTTCAAAAGCGGACGCGGAGTAGAGGAGCTTTTCAAGACCGTAATCAACGTCTACGAAGGGCGCCCCGTGCCCGGCAAGGTAGGCATACGCCACATCCACCTCAACCACGGCAAGTATATCGAGCACGCCATAGACGAGGTGAAGAGGGAAATACAAAAGAACGAGCAAATCAGATACAAATACTCCACCCGCTTCCTCTCGATCAAACTGCTCGAAAAAGACTCTAAGGCCGAGGAGCTGATAAGGTCGCTCCCTAACGGCAAGGACATCATCGCCACACGCGACAAGGCCTCAGAATACATTATGAGAGAGACAAAAGAAGACAGCGAGACGGCGATAATGAACGCCAAATACGGCATAATACACGGCGCATTGCACGAAGCCGGATGCGAGGAAGGCACCAAGACCGACACGTATCAGGGCACCCACCTGATAGACTCGATAATAACCAACAAATACGTGGGCTTCCCGCTGTTCTTCCTTTTCCTCTACATAATGTTTGAAGTGACATTCACGCTCGGGCAATATCCGATGGACTGGATTGACGCCGGCGTTGGAGCACTATGCGACTTGGTTAAGGAAATCTTGCCAAACGGTCCCCTGAAGGCCATGATAGCCGACGGAGCCATAGCCGGCGTGGGAGCCGTAATCGTGTTCCTGCCGCAAATTCTCATACTTTACGCCTTCATCTCGTTCATGGAAGACTCGGGCTACATGGCACGCGCGGCCTTCATCATGGACAAGCTGATGCACAAGATGGGGCTGCACGGCAAATCGTTCATACCGCTGATAATGGGCTTCGGGTGCAACGTTCCGGCCGTAATGGCCACACGCACGATAGAAAGCCGCCGCAGCAGGCTCATCACCATACTCGTGCTTCCGCTGATGAGCTGCAGCGCAAGACTGCCTATTTACATAATGATAATAGGCACGTTCTTCTCCGCCCGCTACCAATCGCTAATCATGATATCGCTTTACGTCATAGGGATAGTATTAGCCGTACTGATGAGCCGCCTGTTCAGCAAATGGATGATAAAGGGCGACGACACGCCGTTCGTAATGGAACTGCCCCCCTACCGCTTCCCTACTGGCAAGGCGATAGCCCGCCACACATGGGAGAAAGGCAAGCAGTACCTGAAGAAAATGGGAGGCATCATCCTCGTGGCAAGCGTCATAGTATGGGCTATGGGCTACTTCCCGCATGACGAAAGCCTCAGCACGCAGGAACAACAGGAGCAAAGCTACATCGGACGGATAGGCAAAGCCATAGAACCTGCGTTCCGTCCGCAAGGCTTCGACTGGAAACTCGACGTGAGCCTCATTGCCGGCGTGGGCGCAAAAGAGATCGTGGCGTCTACGATGGGCGTGCTGTACGCCGACGACGAGACTGTTGCCGACGACAGCGCCGACAAATCCCGCAAGCACGAAGTGCTACGCCAAAAGATGGAAGCCGACGGCATCACTCCGCTAATAGCATTTTCCTATCTGCTGTTCGTGCTTATATATTTCCCATGCATAGCCACGATAGCCGCGATAAAAGGCGAGACCGGCAGTTGGCGGTGGGCGGCGTTCGCAGCCTGCTACACTACGGCGTTGGCATGGATCGTATCCGCATGCGTTTACCAAATAGGTAGCTTACTGGTATAAGATGCATACACTACCGTTACGCGACGGCAACCATAACAATCCGGCAGGCGGCCGCCTGCCGGATTGTTCATATCACATCAGGCAATAAATATCATCATTCAACCTGTTTGTTACATTCATATGACAAAATGTCAACATATTAACAAAAAAGGTTTAAATTGCCACTCATCTTTTTGATTTATGTCAAAAAAGTAAGCTGTTAACGCAAACAGCATGATATAAACGCATTGCGAATGCGGAAATAGCAGTATCTTTGCAACGTCGAAAGACAAATAGAGTTATTAAATTAGGATAACGGACAAAGGCGATTCGTGAGAAAAGAACCTGAGTCCAAAGGTAAAAAGAAAATTTTAAGGATTATGAAAAGATTGTTTTTAACCGTCGTAGCCGTGCTCAGCATGACTATGGCATTTGCGGAGAACGAGAAGTTGAACAATGCAGAGAATGCAAACGCCTACAACATGGCAGTCAATTACGAAAGACTTGCCGACTGCTTAGGGCTCTCAAGCGACCAAGCGGAGGCAGTGCAGGACGTTCATACGTCTTTCTGCGCAGACATGATGAATGCCGCCGCAGCAAATGCAGACGAACGTGAGAACATGGTTAAGAAGGCTGTAGAGAAGGATCTCAAGTACATGCGCTACATCCTCACCGAGAGCCAGTACCGTAAGTATCTCACACTGCTTAACGCAACGTTCAACAACCGTGGTTTAGGAAAGTAATATTTCATCCAATATCAAGAAAGCCGTCCGACACAGATGCCGGGCGGCTTTTTTAGTATATGCCCCCGGCTCACCATTTTCAGGTATCTGCAAAAACCCTAATTTTAGGTATTGCGGAATCCATGCGTTTGCCGTATCTTTGCAAACGTAACCGACGGACATGCCTGGGTGAAAGACCGTAACGAGCGCGACGCTACGCAAGCTACTGTTCTCTTACGGAGACATCCGGTCTACGGTAAGAAAAGAAGGCATTCTAAGGCCGTACAATGGATTACGTGATAAACGCCATTTATAGGAATCTTGTTCGCTAATAAAATTCATAATGTTTTTGTATAACCTTCAAGGGGCCGGCTGTGAAGTCGGCCCTTTGGCTTTTTACAGCGAACAACGGAACGACGGACGGCATCAAGACAAATCCCAATATGCCGCATTTCATGCTGCAAAAGGTCATCTTTTACGCTGCAAAAGGTAACCTTTTACGTCCTAAAATGCGGCATATCGGCAACACGTTGACAATCATGCAATTAGAGCAGGCTATTATAACGCCCGTCAGGAAGGCCAAACCTCCTCTCAACTAAGGCGCTTGCCGCGCACGGTTTACACGTAGAACAAAACCGAAAAATAAAATATTTGCGACATTTCTTGCCTGAACGGATAAAAATACTTATCTTCGCATGTAGAATAGAAGACTGCGGCATGACGCGCCATTTACTTCGCGAACAGAAAGCGAAACAACGGAAACGCATGGCCGCAAAGTCCTTTAAACCATAAAAAGACATCACTATGATAGACTATTTTGCAGCCAACCTATGGCAACTTTGGACCTTAGTGGTAGTTGTCTGCCTTATCCTCGAACTGACGTCGGGCGACTTTTTCATATTATGCTTTTCAATAGGAGCCCTCGCCACGGCCGTTGTCTCGGCTATAGGCGTAGGATTCTACGGTCAGTTGGCCGTATTCGTCATCGCCTCCGTACTGTCAGTGTTCTTCATTAGGCCCAAATTGGCCAAGCGGTTGCACGGCAGGCGGCACGAAAGACCGAGCAATGCCGACGCCCTGATGGGGCGCGTGGGGCGCGTAAGCAAGGCCATAGAGCTAGGCGGCTACGGCCGCGTGGCCATCGACGGCGACGACTGGAAGGCCGTCTCGGCCGACGGTTCTTACGTGCCTTCAGGTCAAAACGTAAAGGTTGTAGGCCGCGAGAGCATAATAATAACGGTGGAAAAAGTGTAAGAAAGCATTTCTACGGTTATAAGGTTGTGCGGTCATAAGATGCTACTGAATTTGTTACTGTAAGTCTTTCCAGTTTTACAAAACCTTTAAGTCTCATAATACTGAAACCGTAAAACTATTAACCTACGACCCACAAACCATAAAACATCATAACCGTAAAATCATAAAACCCCATAACCGTATAACCATAAAACGCATAACCGAAAAACCTAAAATCTTAAAATATGGACATCTTCATTTACGTTCTCATCGCGCTGGTAATCTGCGCGCTCGTGTTGGTCAAGAAAAGTCTTGTCATCATCCCGCAGTCTGAGACCAAGATAATAGAGCGTCTCGGCAAGTATTACGCAACGTTGAAGCCGGGCATCAACGTCATAATCCCCTTCATAGACCGTGCAAAGGAGATTGTGGCCATACGCCGAGGCCGGTATGTTTATACAGACTCCATCGACCTGCGCGAACAGGTGTACGACTTCGACAAGCAAAACGTTATCACCAAAGACAACGTTCAGACGCAAATCAACGCCCTACTCTACTTCCAGATAGTCGACCCGTTCAAGGCCGTGTATGAAATCAGCAACCTGCCAAACGCCATCGAGAAGTTGACGCAGACCACACTGCGCAACATAATCGGCGAACTTGAGCTTGACCAGACGCTCACATCGCGCGACACCATCAACACCAAGCTGCGCGCCGTGCTCGACGACGCCACCAACAAATGGGGCATCAAGGTGAACCGCGTCGAGTTGCAAGACATTACACCGCCCGAAAGCGTGCTCCAGGCTATGGAGAAACAGATGCAGGCCGAACGTAACAAGCGCGCCACCATATTGACGAGCGAGGGCGAGAAGGCCGCCGCCATACTAAAGTCGGAAGGCGAGAAGACGGCCATAATCAACAAGGCCGAGGCCGACAAGCAGATGGCCATACTCAATGCCGAGGGCGAGGCGCAGGCACGCATACGCAAGGCCGAGGCCGAGGCGATAGCCATCGAGAAGATAACCGAGGCCGTAGGCAAGAGCACCAACCCCGCAAACTACCTGCTGGCGCAGAAGTACATACAGATGCTTGAGGACGTTGCAACGGGCGACAAGACAAAGACCGTCTACCTGCCGTATGAAGCCACCAACCTTATGGGCAGCATAGGCGGCATCAAGGATTTGTTCAAGTCTGAGTGATTTTAACCTGAAATAGAGAGTTGGGATTTGAAAATTATGATTACCTTTGCCCTGTTGAAACCTGAATGAGAGCATGGTAATCAAAACTTTCAAATCCCAACTCTCCATTTTCAATTAAAGGATAAAGGAATATGTTGAATATATGCATAGTAGCCGGAGCGCGCCCTAACTTCATAAAGGTGGCTCCATTGGTGCGCGCCGTAGCCTCGGCGAAGGCCGGCGGCAAGGACGTTGACTTTAAACTGGTTTACACCGGGACGGCAACAGACCCGACGATAGAGCCAACCCTTTACGCCGACTTAGGCATAAGCGCACCCGACGTGTACCTCGGCGTAGACTGCCTCAACCTTAACGAGCTGACGGGACGCGTAATGTCGGAGTTTGAGAAGTATCTCGACGCTACGCCGACCGACGTCGTAATCGTCGTTGACGACCTCGCGTCGACAATGGCCGTGGCCATTGTGACCAAGAAACACGGGCTTACGCTGGCACATCTCGTAGCCGGCACGCGCTCGTTCGACATCAAGATGCCGAAGGAAATCAACCGTCTCGTCATCGACGGGCTTTCCGACCTGCTCTTCACCGCAGGCATGGGAAGCAACAGCATAGTAAGCCGTGAAGGCGCGGAGCTGTCCCAGGTCTACATGGTCGGCAACATCCTGATGGACACTTTGCGCTTCAACCGCTCGCGACTTGTGCGCCCGTCGGTGTTCGACGGACTGTCGCTTAAAGAAAAGGAATACATCGTTTTCACGCTCAACCGCAAGGTGTTGCTTGCCGATACGGCCAATCTCGCGCTTATGCTGACGGCCATGTGCCGTGCGGCCGGCGGCGTAAAAGTGGTGGCTCCGCTGCGTCCTACAGCCGCAGAGGTCGTCAAGCCGCTCGTTAAAGACTGTCCCAACTTCTTTATTATAGATCCGTTGTCTTACTTGGAGTTCGGCTATCTGACGGCCAACGCCGGCGGAATAGTGACCGACTCGGGCAATGTTGCCGAAGAAGCTACGTTCAACGGCGTGCCGTGCGTCACGCTTAACAGCTACACCGAGCACATTGAGACCGTCAAGATGGGGTCGAACGAACTCGTTGGGGAGAACGCCGACAAGCTCGCCGACGCCGTTACACGAATCGTGGAGGGGCGGTGGAAGAAGTGTTCGCTGCCCGACCGCTGGGACGGACGCACCGCAGAGCGCATATTGCAGATACTTTTTGAATTGAAACTCAACTGATTTAGGATTGTGAACAGATGCATGTAAATCATGGTTACCATTGCTTCTTATTGAGGAGAAATCATAAACTATGATAATCATGATTCATAAACGCCTGTGCACAATCCTCGATTTAACTATAAGAAAGATGAAAAGAAAGATTGCATTGGTTACCGGCGCGACGAGCGGAATAGGCGAAGCCTGCGCCAGGAAGTTCGCCGAGGGTGGGTATGACATAATCCTAACCGGGCGTAACGAGGAAAAGTTGAAGGCCGTTGAGCAGCAAGTCAGGCAGCTCGGAGCCGACGTCGTGGCATTAAAATTCGACATCCGTGACCGCAAGGCGGCGCAGGCGGCGGTGGAGTCGCTTACGAGCAAGTGGGCGGTTATCGACGTGTTGGTGAACAACGCGGGGCTTGCGCTCGGGCTTGACAAGGAATACGAGGGCGACATGGACGACTGGGAGGCCATGATCGACACTAATATCAAGGGACTGCTGACGATGACCCGACTGATTGTTCCAGGCATGGTGGAGCGCAACAGGGGGCATGTAATCAACATAGGCTCGGTTGCCGGCGATGCCGCTTACGCCGGGGGCAACGTTTATTGCGCAACGAAGTCGGCCGTGAAGACCCTCTCCGACGGCCTGCGCATCGATGTTGCGCACACTGCCGTGCGCGTAACCAACGTAAAACCGGGATTAGTGGAGACTAATTTCAGCGTCGTCCGCTTCCACGGCGACCACGACAGGGCCGACAATGTGTATAAAGGCATCCGCCCGTTGACCGGCGACGACATCGCCGACGTGGCTTTCTACGCCGCCAACGCGCCGGCACACGTGCAGATAGCCGAGGTTCTCGTACTTGCAACCCACCAGGCAAACGGCACCGTTATCGACCGAAACCACGATTGATATAATTGAGAAACTTGCAACCCACCAGGCAAACGGCACCGTTATCGACCGAAACCACGATTGATATAATTGAGAATAGAGAGTTGGGAATGGAGAATTATGATTACTTTTCCCACTTTCAAGCGGCTAAAACTCAATAATAATAATAATAATTCACCATTCCCAACTCTACATTCCCAATTACTTTACCACGTATTTCTTATTCCCTATGATGTAGACTCCTTGCTTAAGGCCGTCCGTAGCCTTGCTGCGGCTGACGCCCGAGCGCACCTTTACTCCCGTTATGGTATATACGTCGGCGATCGGAATATCCGTATCGGCTACAGTGACGGTTATTCCCGTTGAGTAATTATCGTAGCTGAAGGCTACGTCCTGCTTGTCTCCCCATACGTATTGCTCGAGCCCCGGGTAGTCGACATATGGGTTGCGGTTGCCTTGCAGGGCGTTGACGGCGTTGTTGCGGTCAGTCTCCTTCTTGCTTACGGGGTCTTCTTCAGCCCAGCGCATAAGCATGTCGAGTGCCCATTGGGTGAGCGCAGGATAGGCGTTGCCGGCCAACATGTCGCTCTCCCATGTGCTTACCTTGTCCTCATAGCACGTCACCATATAGAAATAAATGCGTGCGAAGTCGCCCTTGTATTCGTCGTTAGGCTCGAACACGGTGCCCTTGTAACCGTCGACCGACGACGGCCCGAGTTTGCAGAAGCCGCCGCTCGACGTGTACGTCGGCTCATCGGTCTCGCCGAAAGGATAGTTGCTGCGCCTGCCGTTCACGTATCCGTCTGTCGGGATGAGATGTACGAGGTCAGTGTACATCGGCCGCTCATCGTCAAACCAGCTCTTAGGCATAGAGTGCTCGCGGTTATAGCAGTCGCCTTCGACCTTGTAATTCGTTCCCGAAGTTACAAACTCATAGTCGGTTATGCCCGAGTACATGTCCCATACACGGCCGTCGTCGCGCGCGTCGGTCGTCTTGAAGGCTTCCCACAAGTCGCCGTATCCAAGCTCGTCGTGCACCTTTATTATTTCCGAGAGAGCCGTTTTCAGCTCCCGTCCCTTTGCTCCGTCGGCGGTTTCATAGTATTTGCCCGTGCCGTTAGGCCCTTGCGCCGACATGCGCGCCGCCGTCAAGAGCAGCGTGCCGAGCGTGATGAACAGTCTTATCTTACCCATATATTCCAATGTTTTTTATCGTTTACATAAATCATTGATGCTCAATGCATTGCAAAAGGCAGTCTTTCACACGGCAAAAGGCAACCTTTTACAGGCTGAAAGGATACCTTTTACATCGTTAAAGGCATCCTTTCACTTCGTCGTCTTGCCTCGCGCCTGCCATTCGAGTATGCCACCCTTAAGGTCGATCACCTTAAATCCGGCCTCGTCAAGACGTCCTGCGGCCTCCGCGCTGCGCCGTCCGCTGCGGCAGTAAACGGCTACGGTCTTGCACTTGTCAAGCTCACGAGCGGCCTGTTCCATGAAGTCGGCGCGCTTCATGTCGATGTTTTTTGCCGTACCGAGCCCGATGCGGGCGGTCTTAAACTCGTCGGCCGTGCGCACGTCGACCAGCTGAACGGTGTCCGCCAGTATGGCCTTCTCGAACTCGTCGGCGTCTACCGTCCTGAATCCATGCTGTCCGCAGCTTGTCAGGCAGCATGCAAACAGCGTCGTGACGGTAACTGATAGTCTGTTGATTAATCGCATTTCGTTATGTTTTTTACATTTATGTAACTTTTATTTGTGTGCGGTACGCCTCAAGTTGAAGCGTGCCACGAGCGGCAGATGGTCGCTGAAGGCGTTGCGGTATTTCCACGCGCGGTACGTCCTGAACGGTTGCACTCCGCCGTATTTGTCGTCGCTCTCGAGCATGAACGGCGCGTCGTTCACCCTGCATTCGCGTAACGCGGCGGCCATGTCGTGGCTTACAATGATGTGGTCGATGCTCTCCCAGCGGCCCTTATACTTGTATGTGCCCTCGGCCCCGTTGCTTCCAACGGCACCGGCCGATACGTCGGTCAGCCCTTTTTGCGCCAACATATCGAGAGCCTCGCTGCCTGCGCCGTCGTTAAAGTCGCCGGCTATGATTATCTTAGGCGAACCGCCAGAGGTCAGGAGCGAGTCTATTGCGGCGCAAAGCCTATCGACAACAAGCCTGCGGTGCCCCCTCGTGCGCCGTTCGCCGCCGTAGCGGCTCGGCGCGTGGACTACGAACACATGGAGCGTATCGCCCGTAATTATGCGCCCCGACACGTAAAGAATGTCGCGCGTAGGACGCATGCCTTTCACCGGAGCGACGCGTATCGGGTAATGGCTGACGGGCGCAAAGCTGCCCGGATGGTATATAAGGGCTACGTCGATGCCGCGAACGTCGGGCGAGGAGGTCATGAGATATTCGTAATTTGCATTTCTCAACAGCGACCGCTTAGTGAGGTCGCGCATCACGCTGTCGTTCTCAACCTCGCACAGGGCTATCATGTCGGGCATGTGCCAGTCGTCGCCGTCAATACCGCATGATATTATGCTCTTCGCCGTATTATTCAGTTTGTCCCAATATTTGCGCTCCGTCCAGCGGCGGTCGCCTTCAGGCGTAAACTCGATGTCCTGCTTAAGACTATCGTGGCGATAGTCGAACAGGTTCTCGCAGTTAAACTCAACGAACGTGAACAGCGATACGAGCAGCAGTTGAAGGCACATAGCTTTTAATTAAAAATGAACAATTTAAAATGAAAAATACATATGGCTGAATGAAAAAAGAATAATTAAGAATGGACAATCGGCGGTGGTTCATACCGCAAGGTCATACTACCTTAAATTCCGCCCCTTGACTCTTAATTTACAAGTTGTCCTTAAGATTGCCCCGTATCTTGGCGAGGTAGTCCTTCATGCCTTGCCCGTCTTTCCGTTCGATGATGCCGAGCAGGGCTTTAAGTTCGGTGCGTATGTGCTCCACTTGTTCCGAAGTATAAGGGTTGAAGAGTATTTCCTGCAACAGGTAGTCGTCTTCGCTCAACACGCCTTTGGCTATGTTCATGTGCCGTTTGAAGGTTGTGCCAGGCGCGTCTTGGTGTTTCATCACGGCGGCGAACACGAAAGTGCTTACGAAGGGGATGCTAAGCGAGTAGGCCACGGTCTTGTCGTGCTCCTCGAAAGAGTATTCATAGATGCTCAGGCCGAGCCTTTGGTAGAGGTCCTTGAAGAATATCCGCCCCATGTAGTCGCCCTCGTTGATTATTATCGCATTCTCGTGGCTCAGCTGGTTAAGGTTGGCGAACGTCGGGCCAAACATCGGGTGAGTCGACACATAGCGGTGTCCGCACCCGGCATAGAAGTCTTTCAGACCGGTCTTTACCGACGCGATGTCGCTTATTATGCAGTCGGAAGGCAGATGAGGAATTACTTCTTCAAACGCCGCAAGGGTGTATTTCACGGTCACGGCGTTGATTACCAACTCGGGCTTAAACTCGTCTATCTCTTCCATCGTAGTGAACCTGAGCGTATTGAAGGTGAACCTCAGCCGCTCGGGGTTCGTCTCGTACACGGCCGTTTCGTGCTCGAAGCTGAGCAAGTCGAGGAAGAAGCTGCCCATTTTACCTGCGCCTAATACAAGTATTCTCATAGTTTTATATTTTTTACAGTAAGGAGTAAAGTAGAAAAGGAGTAAGTAGAAATGCCTTTAATTGCACACTCCGCCAATAAGAATAATGCCGACGGTGGTATGGAAAAATCTACTTTACTCCCTTTCTCCTTACTCCTTTACCCCTATAAGACCTATTTATTTACTATCTCCATTTGCTGCCTTACAGACTCTTCGTGTACGGCCTCGAACACGGTCTTTACGAACGATGCGTCCATTCCGCACAAGGCACCCTGTGCTCCGCGCTTGTCGAGTATCTCGTTGTAGCGCGAAGTCTGCAACACTGTCATGTTGTGCTCTTTCTTGTAATGGCCTATCTCACGGCAAACGCGCATCCGCTTGGCCAGAGTCTCCATAAGCTGGTTGTCGAGTTCGTCGATTTGGCGGCGCAGAGTGGTGATACCCTCGGTCGTAACAGTCTCGTCGCGGATTACGAGAAGGCTCAGTATGTAGTCGAGAACGTCAGGCGTGACCTGCTGCTTTGCGTCGCTCCACGCCTTGTCGGGGTCACAGTGGCTTTCCACAATCAGGCCGTCAAAGCCGAGGTCCATGGCCTGCTGGCACAGCGGAGCTATCAGTTCGCGCCGTCCTCCGATGTGGCTCGGATCGCAGAATATAGGTAGGTCGGGTATCCTTCGGCGCAGTTCAATAGGTATCTGCCACATGGGCAGGTTGCGGTATATCTTCTTGTCGTAGCTCGAAAAGCCTCGGTGTATGGCCGCAAGGCGTTTAACGCCTGCCTGGTTGATGCGCTCCATTGCACCTATCCACAACTCGATGTCGGGGTTCACGGGGTTTTTCACCAACACAGGGATATCAACTCCACGCAGACTATCGGCTATAGCCTGCACCGCAAAGGGGTTGGCCGACGAGCGCGCGCCTATCCACAGCACGTCAATGCCATATTTAAGAGCCAGCTCTACGTGCTCGGGCGTAGCCACCTCGGTGCCTACGAGCATGCCCGTAGCTTCCTTTACATGCTGCAGCCAGGGCAGGGCTATCTCGCCGTTGCCCTCGAATCCGCCCGGCTTGGTACGCGGTTTCCACACTCCTGCACGGAATATGTGGCAGCCTTTAGAGGCCAACTGCATGGCGGTTGTCATCACTTGTTCTTCTGTTTCGGCCGAACACGGGCCGGCTATGACCGTAAGTCGTTCCTTGTCGCTCGGCAGGTTGAGCGGTTGTAATTCAAGTTCCATGATATTTCCGTTTTGATTTGTTGTTACTTTGTCATGTCCTTTATGCGCTCGAGGGTTTCTTCCATCTTTTCGTCCTTAGCGCAAAGGGATATGCGGACGTAGCGTCCTCCGTTGCTTCCGAATATGAATCCGGGCGTGATGAACACCCTTGCTTCGTGCAACACCTTTTCAGTCAGCTCCTCGGCATCGGCATATTGGTCTGGAATACGCCCCCAAAGGAACATTCCCACTTGGCTTGCGTCGTACTCACAGCCAAGCTCCTGCATTATAAGCTCTGCCAAGCGGCGGCGCCGGCGGTAAGTATCGATGTTCGCCCGGCGGTGCCATTCGTCGCTGTTGTTGTATGCTTCGGCTGCGGCAAGCTGTATTCCGCGGAACGTTCCGGAGTCGATGTTGCTCTTGATCTTAAGAATCCAGCTGATGAACGTCGCATTAGATGCGCACATACCCACCCTCCAACCGGGCATGTTGTGGCTTTTGCTCATCGAGTTGAACTCTATGCAGCAGTCTTTCGCTCCTTCTACTTGCAGCAGCGAGACGGGATTATCGTTAAGGATGAACGAATACGGGTTATCGTTCACCACCACTATGCCGTGACGGCGGGCAAAGTCTACGAGCCTGCGGTAAGTCTCCATGCGTGCCGGAGCACCCGTAGGCATGTTGGGATAGTTGGTCCACATCAGTCGGACGCCGGTCAGGTCCATGCCTTCAAGCTCGTCGAAGTCGGGCTGCCAGCCGTCGTTTTCGTTGAGACTGTAGTTCACCACCTCGGCTCCGAGTATCTTGCTGAGCGACGTATAGGTAGGATAACCGGGGTTGGGCACGAGCACCTTGTCGCCCGGATTTACGAAGGCGAGCGTCACGTGGAGTATTCCTTCCTTAGAGCCGATGAGCGGTTGAATCTCGGTTTGCGGGTCGAGGCTCACTCCGTACCACCTTTCGTAGAATCCGGCCATGGCCCGGCGCAGCTCGGGAGTGCCCATTGTGGGCTGGTATCCGTGGGCGTCGTCCTGACGCGCCACCTCGCACAGCTTGTCTACCGTAGCCTTAGATGGCGGCATGTCGGGGCTGCCTATGGCAAGACTGATGATGTCCTTGCCCTCGGCGTTGAGCCCGGCCACCTCCTTCAGCTTGCGGCTGAAGTAATATTCGCTTACGGCCGAGAGCCTGTCAGCCGGCCTTATGCTGTATGGTTGGTTGTTTTCCGTCATCCTTGTATTCTCCTAATACTTTAAGTTCCCTGGTCAGCGGCATTATCGCGTCTATACTTTGGCGGTAGCGCGTGAGGTTGTCGAAGGTCACATCGACATAGAACATGTATTCCCATTCGTGGCCTATTATCGGCAACGACTGTATCTTCGTGAGGTTTATCTTATAGAAATAGAGTATGCTCAACACCTGCGAGAGACTGCCCTCCTCGTGCGGAAGGGAGAATACGAGGCTGGCCTTGTTGGTCTTGTCGAGCGGCCGCAGGAAGTCGGCCTTGTTTGGATTGCTCACCACGAGGAAGCGCGTGAAGTTGTGCTTGTTGTCCTCTATCGACTCTTGCAGTATCTTCATGCCGTAGAGCCGCGCGGCCGAGGCGTTGCATATTGCAGCCCAGCCGCGGCACTGATGTTCCGAGATGAGCTTTGCCGCGCCAGCCGTGTCAGACGCTTCTACGGCTTTCAGCTCGGGATGGTCGGACAGAAATCCGCGGCACTGCATAAGGGCTACGGGGTGAGAGTGCACCTCCTTAATCGTTTCCCATGAGTCTTCAGGCAGGCAGCAGATGCTGTGCTCTATGTGAAGCTTGTGCTCGCCGACGATCGTCGTGCCCGAGTTGCGCAGCAGTTCGTAGTTATGCAGCAGCGAACCAGCTATGGTGTTCTCTATGGCGAGCATGCCAATGACGGTAGGGTCGCGCTTTATGCTGTCGAACACCTGCTCGAACGTCTGGCAGCAGATTAGCTGTATCTGCTCGTCCTTGAAGTACTGGTGGGCCGCTATGTCGTGGAACGACCCGATGGAGCCTTGTATTGCTATTCTCTTCATATACCGTTTTTTGTCATGTTTGCTGAAACTGAAAATCCCGCCTCATTGTGGTGAAGCGGGACTTGATCGTATCTTTCTGAAAGATTACTTCGTCTTAAGTTGAAATTCACACGCAACTTCCCGCTTCGCAAGGCCTTGCAAAGTAAAAGTAAAAGCTAAAGAAAGATGCGTTTTGCTTGTTCATTGTCTCTTATTTTATTATTTCGTTGCAAAAGTAACGTTTTTGTTTGAATTGTGCAAGAAAGAAGCTGTTAAATTAAGAATTAAGAGTTAAGAATTAAGAAAATATGATTTCGTGGCTTTATATTTGCTTTTTAAAAGTCTCGTCGCCGACCGACAACGCATATTTTCTTAATTCTCAACTCTTAATTCATAGTTCCCTCACAGCCCCATGGGGTTTATGTTCTTATATGCGTCGTTCACTTTCTTGGCTATGTCGTCGCCGTTGCCGCCCCCGTTTTGGTTTTCAGTCAATTCGGCAGCATGCTTAAGGTCTTCGTTGCCCTGACTTTCGTCGCCGGCGGCAACAAGCAATTCGCCGCGCTCCCTGTACGCCCCGGCGTGAAACGGATTAACGTCTATCACCTTACCATAATATATTATAGCTTCGTCCTGATTTCCACAAGCCCGCTCCACGCGCGCCTTCAGCATCAGCACGTCCTCGCTCTCGGGATAGTCCGCCAGCAGGCGGTCGGCGTCTTCGCTGGCTTCGGCCGTTCGCCCTGCGCCGAGCAACGTCTCGCCGCGCAGCAGGTAAGCCTCAGCGTAATCAGGCTTCAGCGTTACGGCCTTCGTCAACATCGCTACGGCGTTGGTCGTATCGCCGTGCCCGATGCACGCCTTAGCGTAAAGGTAAGTCACCTCGGGATTGTCGCCGTCTACGAGCATGGCCTTCTCGCAAGCGTCGGCCATGGCCGTATAGTCTTCCATCATATATGCCACGTTGGCCATACGCACATACACCTTCTGGTTGTCAGGCTGCGCCTCTGATATCTTACGCAAGCAGTCGAACGCCTCCGGCAAGAGGTCAGCACGTATCAGCGCCAGCGAGAGATAGTCGCGTATCTCCAAGTCCTCCTTCATTCCGAGCGCATGAGTGAAGCACTTAACAGCATAGTCATGATGCCCCGAGCGCAGCGCACGCACACCGTCATATTTCAACACGTCGAAGTTTTTCTCCTCTTCAGCCTTCTTCTTTTCTTCCGGTCTCTCCTCTTTTCCGCCGAACAATGCCTTAAAGAAATTCATTTACATTATTATATTATCAGATTAAACATAGCGTCCCCACCCTATCATCAACCTTAACGGGCGGCGTAACGGTAGACATACCGAAATGCAAATGTATATAAAAAACGCACACAAGCCAAATATTTCAACCAAAGTTTTCATGTCCTAAATAACCGAGCACAAACATGGCAGCCACAGCTGACAACCTTTCAGGATTTAAAAGGGTTCTTTCGGCATGCAAAAGGTAACCTTTTACCGCCTAAAAGGCAACCTTTTACGGTGCGAAAGGACGCCTTTTGCAATACGCTGAATACCAACGCATTACAATCAAGCCCACAAGCGGCCGCATAATCCGTTGCGTAACGGTAATATACATTTTGTAATCTGTAGCTGCCACTATCACGGAATTAATGCACGGCAAAGCGCAGTACACCACAAAAAAAAGGCAAATCATTTGCACTTTGAAAAAATATGACTATCTTTGCCCCAATATTTTAAAAATGTAATAATATGAAAATATCACGTATTGAGCATTTAGGTATAGCCGTTCAGAGCATTGAGGAGGCTCTACCTTATTTCGAGAATGTGTTGGGTTTGAAGTGTTACGCAGTAGAGGAAGTTGCCGACCAAAAGGTGAAGACGGCTTTCTTGAAATGCGGCGAGGTTAAGCTCGAGCTGCTCGAACCGACGTCTCCCGACAGCACGATCCAAAAATGGCTCGACAAAGGCAACCACGGCGTTCACCATGTGGCATTCTGCATTGAAGACGGCGTAAGCAACGCTTTGGCAGAATGCGAAGGCAAGGGCGTGCGCCTAATAGACAAGGCACCGAGGAAAGGAGCTGAAAATCTAAATATCGCATTCTTACACCCGAAATCAACTTGCGGCGTGCTGACTGAGCTTTGCGAACAATAAAGAGTTAAAGACGGGTTATCGGGCCTTCGGATCGGCAGGCCTCAAGGGACTGCCGGGCTTCATGCCGTCCACCTACGGACCTCGCGCCGACTGCGGCGCAAGGAGGCTAAGACGTAAGGCGGCAGGCCCGTAACCGCTATAAATAAAAACCTCAAAACCAAAAATTAAGATAATAATGAGCAAACAAGTAGAAAAAATCAAGGAGCTTATCGCCAAACGCGAGCAGGCTCGTCTCGGCGGCGGCGAAAAAGCCATTGAGAAACAACACGCCCGCGGCAAGTACACAGCCCGCGAACGCATAGACATGCTTCTTGATGAAGGCAGCTTCGAGGAATTCGACATGTTCAAACTGCATCGTTGCACCAACTTCGGCATGGAGAAGAAGCATTATCTGGGCGACGGCGTCGTTGCCGGATGCGGTACCATCGACGGCAGATTAGTATATATCTTCGCACAAGACTTCACGGTAAACGGCGGCTCACTGTCAGAGACCATGGCACAGAAAATCTGCAAGGTCATGGACATGGCAATGAAGATGGGCGCACCCGTCATCGGCATCAACGACTCGGGCGGCGCGCGCATACAGGAAGGCATCTGCGCATTGGCAGGATTCGCCGAGATATTCGAGCGCAACATCCTCGCCTCTGGCGTGATACCGCAGATCAGCGGCATCTTCGGTCCGTGTGCCGGCGGCGCGGTTTATTCTCCCGCGTTGACCGACTTCACCCTGATGATGGAGAACACCTCTTACATGTTCCTCACTGGCCCGAAGGTAGTTAAGACCGTTACCGGCGAGGACATCGACCAAGAGCACCTCGGAGGAGCAAGCGTACACTCTACGAAGAGCGGCGTAACCCACTTCACCGCATCCACCGAAGAGGATGCCATGCAGATGATTAAGACCCTGCTCAGCTACATCCCCTCTAACAACATGGAGGAGGCTCCGCGCGTAGAATGCACCGACCCGATCAACCGCATGGAAGACTCTCTCAACGAGATAATACCCGAAGACCCCAACCAGGCTTACGACATGTATAAGGTGATAGGCGCAATCGTAGACAACGGCGAGTTCTTTGAAGTCCAGCCGAAGTTCGCACGCAACATCATCATCGGCTTCGCCCGCTTCAACGGACAGAGCGTAGGCATCGTGGCCAACCAGCCTTCATGCTACGCCGGCGTGCTCGACGTAAACGCAAGCCGCAAGGGTGCACGCTTCGTGCGCTTCTGCGACGCCTTCAACATTCCTATCGTCAGCCTCGTAGACGTGCCCGGATTCTTGCCCGGCACAGGCCAAGAGTATAACGCCGTAATCCTGCACGGAGCGCAATTGCTCTATGCTTACGGAGAGGCAACCGTGCCGAAGATAACCGTGACGCTGCGTAAGAGCTACGGCGGCAGCCATATCGTGATGGGATGCAAGCAGCTGCGCACCGACATCAACTACGCATGGCCTTCAGCCGAAATAGCCGTAATGGGCGCAAGCGGCGCCGTGGCAGTGCTGTACGCAAGAGAGGCTAAAGACCATGAAGACCCCAAGGCATTCTTGGCAGAGAAAGAGGAAGAGTACACAGAAATGTTCGCCAACCCGTATCAGGCAGCCAAGTTCGGCTACATCGACGATGTGATAGAGCCGCGCAACACCCGCTTCCGCATTTGCCGCGCACTGGCGCAGTTGGCAACGAAGAGGGACGGACTGCCCGCAAAGAAACACGGCAACATCCCGATGTAATAACGTCATCAACTAAAACCGACGACAATGGACAAAAACGAGGTTTATGCTGCCATCGCGTTAGCGTTGCATGAGTTCAACGGCAACAACGTGCATGACAAGGAAGCAGGCATCATAACGATAAAGAGCAAGCACTCTGAATGGGAAATGCACTCTTTGCAAATGACGCAACATCCATAAACAAACCGTGGACAAGATGCAGCAGGACGTGACGGAGCGCAACACCGCACAAGCGCCACGCTCCCTGCCGCACGCTTGCTACCCAATAAAACGACAATGAAATGAAAGAATACAAATATACAATCAACGGTAATAAATACGAAGTTACCATTGCCGGAATAGAAGACAACCTCGCCACCGTAATGGTGAACGGCGAAGAATACAAGGTTGAAATGGAGAAAGAGCCGGAACCTGAAAAGAAGAAGGTGGTAGTGAAACCGGTAGCACAACAGGCACCGGCAGCAGCTCCTTCAGCTGCAAGCGGCAATGTAAAGGCAAACATCAACAACGCCGTAAAGTCTCCGTTGCCCGGAGTCATCACGGAAATAAAGGTTGCCGTAGGCGACGAAGTAAAGACCGGCGACACCGTAGTGGTGCTCGAAGCCATGAAAATGGCCAACAACCTTGAAGCTGAAAAGGGTGGCAAGGTTACTGCAATACTCGTAAGCGAGGGTGAAAGCGTAATGGAAGACACGCCTCTCGTAGTGATTGAATAACCTTTACGGTCATTAATACGTAAAAGGGCTGCTGTTTACCTGACAGCAGCCCTTTATATTTCTTTTGGAGTATGGCCGGCATCATTCCGTCCGTCAGTCGTCCTCTTTACGCCGAACGACCGTTTTCGGCAAATGCTTCTTCTTACGCAGCCATTCAGCCTTGCGCTTTTCATATTCAAGCTGATGACGCTCAAGATAATTATCCGCCATGCCTACTATTCATGATTAAACTTACTGTAAATCACGCTGAGCTTTATCGGGCCGTTCATGTTCTCACTTCCTCCTACAAGGCGAGTGCTCGTAAGGCTCATGTCATGCACAATCTTAACGACTTGGTCAGAAGAATTCAGGGTCAGACTAACCGGAATTACGACCACCTTGTTCCAGTCTTCATGCTTCGCCAACCAATCGGGATCGGATGCCAAGCCGTTGACTTTCGCGTCATACATGTAAGTAATAATGCCCGAAATATTATTAAACACGTACTGATTGGCTGAATTGTAACTGGCAAGGAAAGACTTCTCATAATCTATGATGTCGCCATTTTCAAAGAAGCTATAAAGACTATCCTTAGGAATCATCAGCAACGTAGCAGGCACGTCAAGCGAATAATCGCTGTGGATATCATTATTTATCCTCGTAAGTATCAGTTTCGCCGTATTCAACGTGTCGTTCTCATGCCCGGCCTTTACTTCGTCGACAGGCAGCTCAAGCTCCGTAAAAATGCCTGCCGGCGTTTTCAGATACGTACAGCTATTGTCGGCCGCAAGACTTTCAATTGCGCCGTTATCATTCATTATGTTGGTAGTCTGCAATACTTCCTCGGTACCCGAGAATGAAGACGTTCCGACTAAGGTAGAATCACTTTTGTACTTGAAATACACGTTGAGCTGGCTTACTGAGACATAAGCCATCGAGCCCAAACCGTCATTAACCTCAAAATAGAACCCGGGACACACATTATGGATAAAATTATAAGAGTTCTTAAAATAACCGGGATTCTCATAATACTTACGCATAATGTAAGTGCCGAAGTTATTATACCTATTGCCGTCTTTGTCAACATACTCCTTGTCAAGGTTTATCTTGATATTCGGCGTGTAGGCAGACTGGTCCCAACGCTCGTCGGCGCTTACGCTAAGATCGGTCAAGGTGTAAGTTTTATCTATCCTCATTCCACCGTCGCCCACATAACCTTCTTTCTTCGGGTCGAAATTGGAATAATACATCACGCCTTCCTCCATCGGCTTTTCCATTTCATAAGCCGTCAAGTTAAGAGTGGCAAGCGAGTCTCCGTAAAAATCCGTATAAAACAATCTTATATGGCAAGAGTCTGCAATGATATTACCGGCTTCATCAAGGCTGGCAATGCTATCTTTTTCGGGGAACTTATAATCCTCAAGAGTACCGAACTGGGCCATAAAATCGCCCGTAATGTAGTTCCCGGTCTCAGGATCGCGAATCTTTCCTAAATATCCGATCGTATTGCGAGACAACACTGAATCGGCTACGAACGACTTTGAACTTACTTCAAACGTATCAGTCGATACGTCCAACAAATCCAAATTATCAGTTAAAGACGAGCCTATCGATTCAGTCGTTTCGTCACACGAAACCAACATTACGGCGAAAAAAGCCACAATGCATGCAAAAAATTTTATTTTCATTTGAATGTTTACCTAATAGGGAATGACGAATGTAAATATTACTCTGACTTACCTTCAAGCACCTTGTCGTAAAAATCCATATAAGTCTGACATATCGCATCATCTTCAGGATTACTGATTACCGGCAATCCGTTCTCTTCAGCATACTTTATCAATTCAGGATTTACGGTCTTTCCAGCATTCACGATGCCGTCAGAATAATCAATGGCAAGTTTTTCAAGCTCAGTAAAGCTGAAATCATCACCGTACTTATCAAGCACTTCTTCTTTCACGTCACGAAATACAATGCTCGGACGGAAGTTGGCGCCCAAGCTTCCATGCAGCTCTTCAGAGAACAACGAAGTCACGATCTTCGTATTGGCAAATGCCGGCTCGTCTTGATAAGCCTGCTTAATATAAAGCGGAATCACCGAGCACATCCAGCCCTGGCAATGAATAATGTCAGGAGCCCAGCGCAGCTTCTTCACCGTTTCAAGCACTCCGCGCGCAAAGAATATGGCCCTTTCACCGTTATCATCATACTCATTGCCGTTCTCGTCGACGGCCATAAGCCGCTTGGTGAAATAGTCCTCATTGTCGATAAAATA
Source organism: uncultured Prevotella sp. (assembly GCA_944319945.1). Lineage (GTDB taxonomy): Bacteria > Bacteroidota > Bacteroidia > Bacteroidales > Bacteroidaceae > Prevotella. Next base: position 11,302 of record CALUFN010000012.1, on the reverse strand, counting down.
CACCTGAATCCTCGTAGAGGGAATAGACGCCACCTTAATTATCAATGGATGATCAGTCTCGTCAATAATGAGCATCATTCTTGACAGGCGTATCACTTCATGCAGCTGCCCCCGCCTCTCGTTAATGTTCCCCCATTTAGGCATAAAAGTCCTTATCTCACATCCGTTCTCTTGGATTATCTGTGGAATAACACGCCCTAAATGAGACATTTCGCTTTTCGGAACATATGGAGTAATTTCCTGATTTATGAATAATACCTTTTTTGCCATCGTAATCATTTTTTATCATTGCAAAGGTACTAAAAAACTTCGTAAACATGTAACTTTTTTTCTTTAATTAGCCAAAAGCATCTTCATATTGTCATATTTTTTTAATTATTCTTCTTTATTTAAGAAATTTGTTGTTATTTTGCAGCCCAATTAATCAACGATGTTGAGTAGGTAAAATAAAACATTGACGCACATTTACAATGACGACTGACTGACCGCCAAGCGTCACTAATTAAATAAAAACGCTTCGATTTTAATTATTATCACCATGCAAGTTTTTCATAAAATAGTAGATCTCCAAAACAAACTATTTGATGACAGGAAACAAGGCAAAACCGTTGGTCTTGTTCCCACGATGGGAGCCCTGCACGAAGGGCATGCGTCACTGGTAAGGAAAAGCGTTACCAACAATGACGTTACAGTAGTATCGGTGTTCGTCAACCCAACCCAGTTTAACGATCCTAAAGACTTGAATTCATATCCGAGAGATATCAATGCCGACTGTAAATTGCTTGAAAGCGTAAAAGCCGATTACGTCTTCGCACCGTCAGTAGAGAAGATGTATCCTACGCAAGACACCAGAATTTTTGAATTTCCACCCGTATCGACCGTGATGGAAGGTGCACACAGGCCCGGACATTTCAACGGTGTCTGCCAAGTTGTTAGCAGACTGTTTTACATAGTAAGACCTGACAAAGCATACTTCGGAGAGAAAGATTGGCAGCAAATAGCCGTTGTCAAAGCAATGGTAAGATCATTAAGCCTAAACGTTGAAATAGTAGAATGCCCTATAGTCAGGGATACCGACGGCCTTGCACGCTCGTCGCGCAACGCACTTCTTTCTCCTGAAGAAAGGGAAACGGCTTCTCAAATTTATAGAGCACTGAAAAGCAGTATCGACTACGCAAAGGCCCATAGCCTAAAAGACACTCACGACTATGTTGTAGAAACAATCAACAGTTCTCCAATCCTCAACGTGGAGTATTTTGAAATAGTCGACGGCAACACTCTGTTGCCCGTTGCAGACTGGAATGATTCGGATTACATCGTCGGTTGCATAACCGTGTACTGCGGTAAAATGCCCGTCAGACTGATTGACCATATCAAATATAAATATTAACGGTCAATAATCAAAAAGATTTTTACTCATTCAATATCATTTGATATAAAACACGATTATAAAGAATTACTTAACGATCATGTTGATAGAAGTTTTAAAAAGTAAACTGCATTGCGTTCAGGTAACCGAAGCCAACTTGAACTATATGGGCAGTATTACAATAGACGAAGACTTAATGGATGCGGCTAATCTTATTGCCGGAGAAAAAGTTCAGATTGTCAACAACAACAACGGAGAACGCTTTGAGACATACATAATCAAAGGTAAACGAGGTAGTGGCTGCATATGCCTGAACGGAGCAGCGGCAAGAAAGTGCCAAGTCGGCGACACGGTCATAATAATAGCTTACGCATTAATGGATTTTGAAGAAGCCAAACGGTTTAAACCGACCGTCGTTTTCCCGGAACACAATAAGGTAATATAATAATTAAACAAAACAATTTCAGCCGAGCAGGACTTTACTTTGAACGCCGCTTAACTGAAATTGTTTTTTTGTTATGACTTAGTAAGAAATATCACTTATTTCTTTGATTCCTCGTCAAGTTTCACCTGCCACTTCCATGCCGAGCGCAACGTGTCTTCAAGGCTTGTTTCGGCTTTCCACCCAAGCACTTCATTAGCTTTCTTCGGATCAGCCCAAACTTTCTCTATATCACCTTCACGACGCGGCGCATATTCCCAATTAACTTTCACTCCCGTGGCCTTTTCAAATCCTTCTACCACCTCAAGCGTACTTACGCCGCAGCCCGTACCGATATTGAACACTTCAACGGCGTCAGTGTCAGGCTCGTCCAACACGCGTTCCATAGCCTTAACATGAGCCTTTGCCAAATCGACCACATAAATGTAATCACGGATACAAGTGCCGTCAGGCGTATTGTAATCATTACCGAATATCTTAAGCTGCTTACGTATTCCGATAGCGGTTTGCGTGACAAACGGTATCAGGTTCATCGGCACGCCGTTCGGCAACTCGCCTATATAAGCTGTAGGATGTGCGCCAATCGGATTGAAATATCTCAATATGACGGATTTTATCGGTGCTCCGCTGTGAATATAGTCTTGGATTATTTCCTCATTTATCTGCTTAGTATTTCCGTAAGGGCTTAACGCCTTCTGTATCGGCGCATCTTCAGTTACAGGCAAATTCTCAGGCGACGGCTGCCCGTAAACCGTGCAACTTGAAGAAAAGATGATGCCTTTCACGTCATGCTTAGGCATAAGCTCTAGGATATTAATCAAGCTGGTTATATTATTACGATAATAGAGCAACGGTTTCTGCACACTCTCTCCTACGGCCTTGCTTGCGGCAAAATGTATGATTCCCTTGATGTCCTTATATTTTGCGAATACTTCATCCATGCCTTTCAAGTCGCAACAGTCAACCCGCTCGAAAGCCGGACGAACACCTGTAATCTTCTCAATCCCATCAACTACGTCTGCCTTAGAGTTAGAAAGATTGTCTACGATGACAACTTTATATCCTGCCTGTTGCAGCTCAACTACAGTGTGGGAACCGATAAAACCTGTTCCACCCGTGACTAAAATTGTTTGTTTCATAAGTGTTTTGCATTTAACGTTAATCTAAATGCAAAACTAAACAAAAATCCAAACTCCACAAAATATAGAAATAAAAAAAAAGTGAAAAGGGACATTTGCAAACATAATGCAACATACCCCTTTTCACCAAATTACCTTTCGTCTTATTAATTCAGCCCGAACAGTTCCCTCAAGCCGCCGTCTACCCCTGAGAATCCCATGAAGGCAAGACTTAGCAAACCTGCCGTAACAAGCACGATGGCCATGCCGCGCATGCCCTTAGGAATGCTAACCATAGACAGCTGCTCGCGAATACCGGCAAAAACGATCAACGCAACCGCAAAACCTACGGCCGTAGAGAATGCGTAAACCACGCTTTGGATGAGCGAATACTCTTTCTGTATCACCAATATGGCAACTCCGAGCACGGCACAGTTGGTCGTTATGAGCGGCAGATAGATTCCTAACGCCTGATAAAGCGAGGGAGACACTTTCTTCAAGATAATCTCAACCATCTGTACGAGGGCAGCAATAACAAGGATGAAAGCTATCGTCTGGAGATACTGCAGTCCGAACGGATTAAGGATATATATTTGGACAAGATAAGTGACTATGGTCGACAAAGTGAGCACAAAAGCGACAGCCGCCCCCATGCCCAGCGATGTGGAAATCTTCTGCGACACGCCGAGAAACGGACAAATGCCCAGAAACTGTGACAACACGATGTTGTTCACGAATATGGCCGAAATGAAAATCAATAAATATTCCATAACTTATGCTTTCTTAAATCTGTTAACTATGGCTATCAAATATCCCAAAGTGATGAATGCTCCGGGAGGCAATATGAAAAGAAGCATATTGCTTGTCTCAGGAAGTAGCACGATTCCGAATATTGAACCTGCACCAAGTAACTCACGCACGGCTCCCAACAAGGTAAGGGCAATGCTGAAACCGAGACCTATGCCTATGCCGTCGAAAAGGCTTTCAACCGGACCGTGGCTGCAGGCGAACGCCTCGGCGCGTCCGAGAATGATACAGTTCACCACGATTAACGGTATGTAAAGGCCGAGCGTGGCGTAAATGGCAGGCACGTAAGCCTGCATCAACATCTGAAGGATTGTCACGAACGAGGCTATCACCACTACGAACACAGGTATGCGCACCATGTCGGGAGTGAGGTTCTTAATCAGTGAAATCACCAAATTGGAGCATATCAGTACGAACATCGTAGCCAACCCCATAGACAGACCGTTCATAGCCGACGTAGTGGTTGCCAACGTAGGACACATTCCAAGAAGAAGCACAAACGTAGGATTTTCCTTGACTATGCCGTTGATTAATATCTTAATATAATTCATTGCTGATTAAATTTTAGGGTTATAGTTATTTTGAATGGTGCCCGGTAGCTCCCGTACTGGCATCGACTGGAAGCGACTTGTATGCCTGGTAAGCCTGGTTGACCGCCAAAAGGAATGCACGGCTCGTTATGGTCGACGCCGTTATGGCGTCAATGTCGCCGCCGTCTTTTCTCACGGTCAGGTTGTCCGCAGCCGGATTCTTGCCTATCACGCAGCCCTTGCCGTCTTTCTGGAACCATTTATCAGCCTTTGCTCCGAGCCCGGGAGTCTCTGCGTGCTGCAATATGGTGTAGCCGAGAATCTTACCGTCGCTGTCAAAGCCTACTAATATCTTCAAGTCTCCGCCGAAACCGCCCGAGGTGCTCTCTACTGCGGCACCTATGGGCCGGCCGTCGGCAGCTACGGCCTCGTGAATGACAAAAGTCAACTCTTTGCCTGAAACATTCTGCTTAACCGTATCTTCCTTAGCAACCGAAAGCTCTACTCCGCCCATCACGGCTTTTATTCCGTCGGCAAGCGTCTTCTCAGCCTGCAACTTTATAGGCTCTTCGGTCACATGATTTACGTATGCCAAGATGCTGCCCGTAATCAGGGCCACGCCTACCAACACTACTACCATGTTGGTTATCGTTGATTCAAGTTTTTTCATTTTCCGCCCTCCTTGTTTACTGTTTCACCAAAGCGTTTCGGCTTTACGTATGTATTGATAAGAGGTGTCATTGCGTTCATTATAAGTATGGCGAACGACATGCCCTCGGGGTAAGAGCCCCAGTTTCTGATCACCACGGTAAGGAAGCCTATGGCTACGCCGTAAATCAGCTGCCCCTTATGCGTCATGGGAGAAGTAACATAGTCGGTAGCCATGAAGATCGCACCAAGCATGAGGCCTCCGCTGAGCAACGTCGCTACGGGATTGGCGTAAACGGGATCGGCCAAATGCAGCACTCCGCTGAATACGAACACCGTGGCAAGTATGCTTACCGGGATGTGCCATGTTATTATTTTCTTCCAAAGCATGTAGGCCAGTCCTATCAGCAATGCCAAAGCGCACACTTCGCCGATGGTACCTGCACCATTGTTCAGGCCGGGGTTGCCGAGAAGTAGCGACAACGAGTCGGGAAGCTGGTCGAGCACGGAAGCGTCGCCCGACTTAATAGCCTGCTTCATGATGCTCAAAGGTGTCGCGCCGGTCTGTGCGTCGACATACGAAGCCACCTGTCCTGCAACGGGCCACGACGTCATCTGAGCCGGGAACGAGGCAAGCAGGAAACAACGGCCCACCAAAGCCGGATTGAACGGATTGCAGCCAAGACCGCCGAAAGTCATCTTACCGATGCCTATCGCCACCAAAGCACCTATAACGACGATCCAGACAGGAAGATTGGAAGGAAGGTTAAAACCGAGCAGCAAACCTGTAAGTATGGCAGAGCCGTCACTTATGGTAGGCTCTCTCTTAAGCATATATTTTGTAATAGCCCACTCGAAAAACACGCACGACGCCACGCTTGACGCACAAACCACGGCCGAGCCGATGCCGAAAAACACGAACGACACTAGCAAGGCCGGCACCAAAGCTATTATCACTCCGTACATGTTACGCTCGACACTGTCCGTACCATGCGCGTGGGGGGATAATGAAACTATTAATTTACCCATTTTATTATATTGTTTATTTTAAAGCCCTAAGGCCATAGTCAAGTTTATTTACGTTTTATTTTTTAGCGTTACGAGCCCTAATCAGTCCCATTACGGTGCTCTTCCCAAGCCTGATGTTATCAAGCATGGGGCGGTGTGCCGGGCATGTAAACTGACACGAGCCGCACTCTATGCACGACGTTACTCCTGCCGCCTCCACTTTTTCCCAATCGTGCAAGGCACTCGCAGTGGCCAGCAGGTACGGCTCAAGGCCCATAGGGCATGCGCTCACGCACTTTGCGCAACGCACGCACGGCTGCACAGGCTTACGCTTGGCGTCATCGCCGCTAAGTATCGTGACACTGTTGGTACCCTTGCAAACGGGCACCTCAACCGAGGTAAGGGCCTTGCCCATCATCGGACCGCCGGCCAGTAACTTGTTGTCGCCTTCGGGCATGCCGCCGCACTCATTGATAAGATCTATCATCGGCGTCCCCATGCGCACGAGAAAGTTGCCCGGCCTGGCTAGCTTTTTACCGGTAACGGTGGTGTAACGCTCAAACAGGGGCTTGTTTTTCATAACAGCCTGATAAACGGCAAACGCCGTTCCCACATTCTGCACTATGGCACCAACGTTGACGGGTATTGCGGGGGGAGCCGGCACCTGGCGGCGTATCACGGCGTCAACAAGCTGCTTCTCGCCTCCCTGAGGATACTTCTTCTTCAGCGGTACGATCTCAATATTAGGGTTGTTTTTAGTCTTTTCCTCAAACAGCGCGATAGCCTTAGGCTTGTTTTCCTCGATGCCGACGTATCCCTTATCCACCTTTACGGCCTTCATCAGCAAGTCGAGACCTACCAAAATCTCGTCGGCATGTTCCATCATGAGCCTGTAGTCTGACGTAATATAAGGCTCGCATTCTACGCCGTTCAATATCACGCACTCGGCTTTCGCCGTTGGGGGCGGGCACAATTTAACGTATGTGGGGAACCCTGCTCCGCCCATACCGGTGACGCCGGCCCGCTTCACGCGCTCGACGATCTCCTCAGATGTCAGCTCGGGATGGGCGGCCAACGTCTCGAGCTTGTCAGAGCGGTCGATGCTTTCTTCCCACTCGTCGCCCTCCACCTTCACTATTATCACCGGCTTGCGGTATCCCGTAGCGTCTACGGCCTCGTCTATCTTCACCACCGTGCCTGATACCGAAGAGTAAATAGGCGCGGAGACAAAGCCTCCGGCCTCGGCCAAGAGCGTGCCTACCTTCACCTTGTCGCCTTTACTTACCACCGGCTTTGCGGGTGCGCCGATATGCTGTGAAAGCGGGAATATGGCTTGTACGGGGAGCTTGGCCACCTGAGTGACTGATTCTGAAGACAGCTTGTTTTCCTCAGGATGCACGCCTCCTATTCTGAAAGTCCTTAGTTTCATGCTTTTACCTCCTCTTGTTTAGGTTCTACGTTAGCGGTCGTCGCCTGGTCGGCTGCGGCCTTAGGCTTCGGCGCAGGGAAATTCACGGATATGATGGTGTGCGTAGGGCAAGCCTCAACGCATTTGCGGCACAGACGGCACTTGTCAGGATCTACGTATGCCACATTGCCGGTTATGGTGATAGCGTCAAACTTGCATTCCTTCGCACACTTGCCGCAGCCTATGCAAGCGGCTTTACATGCCTTCATCGCTGCAGCCCCCTTATCCTTGTTCACGCAACGCACGTAAACACGACGGTTCTTCACGCCCTTCTTGCGCAATTCTATAATATGACGCGGGCATGCCTTAGCGCAAGCGCCGCATGCCGTACACTTGTCTTCGTCAACCTCGGGCAAGCCTGTTTCGGGATTCATGGTTATGGCCCCGAAGGCGCAAGCCTTCACGCAATCGCCACAGCCGAGACAGCCGTAGCCGCAGCCCGTCTCGCCGGCACCACATGAGTTCATGGCCGTGCATGTGCGCAAACCGTCATACGCCGCTACGCGCGGACGCAACTCGCACGTACCGTTACAGCGCACTACGGCCACCTTAGGCTCGGTATTGGCCACGGCCATGCCGAGCAAGTCTGCCACCTGCCCCATGACATCGGCTCCACCTACGGGGCAATAGAGCCCTTCAAGAGAGCCGGCATCGGCTCCCTTGACCAATGCTGACGCCATGCCGGAACATCCCGGATAGCCGCATCCGCCACAGTTGGCACCCGGCAATAAGGCCGTAACCTGCGCCAAGCGTGGGTCTTCATAGACAGCGAATTTCTTGGAACAGACATACAACACCACTGACGAAACCAGCGCAATGCCCCCAAGAACAATTACTGCAATCAGAATAAAGTTCATAAGTTTTGTATTTGTTTTAGTTATTAATGTTTTGTTTCGTGCGTAAGTAGTATCCTGCCATTAGTCTTCATGCTCAATACTGAACGAAAGGCGTGAACGAACCTTGTCTCTCAACATATATAATATAAGGTAATACGGCACTAACGCGCCGAGACTTGAAAGGGCCGCCGCAGCCTCGCTGCCTGTTGCGGCCAACACTGCGGCTAACACGGCGACAAGGAGGAACAGCGGTATGACCGAACTCAGGAACACGGCATATAGCCCGCTACCCTGCGATGCAGTCACGATGACTGCGTCGCCTACGCTAAAGCGCCCTATGGCACCGTAAACGTCGATTATCTTCTCCTTACTTTCGGAAGCATTGCAATGGCTTGCCACCTTACAAGAAGCGCACGCTGAAGACTGAACGATGCGTACTTTTATGCAACCGTCTGATATTTCGTCAACTACGCCCGAATGTTTTATGTTTGCGCTCATGTTATTCAACAAGGTTTTTGCAAACTGGAGTTTGCAAATGCAAAAGTAATACTATATTTTAAAACGACAAACAAAAAAGAACAAATTATATGAAAAATTAAGAATCATGAAGCCTGCCTACTATGAACTTAAACCTAAAACGGGCCGGTAGCATTACAATTCACAACCTTTCGCCATACAAAAGGCCACATTTCACAACGCAAAAGGGCACCTTTCAAAGCATGAAAGGCACCCTTTTGCATACGCGCTGACAATCAACGCGTTACACAGCCCGCGCACATTGCGGGCAAAACTATAAGACGTCAGCGGAGATTAACTTTCTTTCAGCAAGTCGTCAAGAAACTTGTCAAGGTCGTCGTCAAGGCCCTTCATCAAATCGCCGCCGATTATCCTAATGTCGCTGTCGACAAGATACAGTTCGGAATAATGCTCCCTTTCATCGGTCTCGAGAATGAAACTGAAAGGCTTCAAAATACCCATATTGTCAACAACGTCATGCATACGACCTATGACGTTCCTCACTACGCCGGCCGCCATATCATAAAAGTCGGGCTCACGGCTGTCAATCCACTCGTTGACAACGCAACGCGTTATCTCCTTGTCGTTGTCATCAAACGCAAGAAATTCGCCCGAATCCTGGGATATGCTCAGATGTATGTCCGTCATTATCGTCGGTTCGTCAACCGGCGGAAACTTTTGGGCGATCTTCCTTATGAACCGCTCGATTTGTAAAATGGTAGCATCATTCGTTCTCATGATATGACATTTAATATTTAAAAGATTTTTTCTGAGGCTTACTTTCATTGCTGAGACGGTCTAATGCCGTAACGACGTAATTGACCTTTACGCCCGGAGGAATGGCACCGTCGGGTATTTCGTAAAACTCGTCCTTAGTCACGGCCACGATTTTCGACGGGTCTTCAATATTAATATCCTCCCCCTCGGTGAATCTATAGACAACATATTTCACGGCCTCGTTCTTCCAGCCCTTTCCCCTCGGAGCCTTCCAAAACAATACGAGCTTGCCGTCGACAAACAGGTATTTCATCTTTCTTACCTTTTTAGGAGCCTTTCCGTCTATATAAGGCATTACCGGTGAGAAGGCGGGATACTTCCAATACACGTTTTTCATCAAAGAGGCATAATTGCCTACGTTGTCGACAACGGCCTTCGCATACCAAAGCACGGTACCGTTGACGTTTCCCATCTCCGCGTGCAACTTACGTTTTGCAGGCAATTGGTTTATATTCCGGTTTCTCAAGTCAGGGCTCTTGACAGTTCTCACCACGTCTTCGCCGATATATAAATGCCTGTTGTACGCATACCTGTTCCACCATTTTATCAAGGTCTCGTAGTCGGCGGCCTTGTGCCCGATCTCCCAATACAGTTGCGGGACGCAATAGTCCACCCATCCGTTACCGAGCCACATCAACACGTCGGCATACAGATCGTCATAATTCTGCAATCCGTTGGTCATGCTGCCGATGTTCGGGTCGCTCTTCTTATTACGGTATATGCCAAAAGGCGAGACGCCGAACTTAACCCACGGTTTTACCGAATGTATCGTCTCGTAAAGCTGCTTGACAAAGACGTTTACGTTATAGCGGCGCCAATCGTCACGGTCTTTGATCCCGTTATTGTAAGCTACGAACTCTTTTACGTCGGGTATTGACTGTCCTGCGGCAGGATACGGATAAAAATAATCGTCCATGTGCAAACCGTCTATATCGTAACGTGCCACGATATCAGCCACCACCTTACAGATGTAATCACGGTTTTCGGGTATTCCGGGGTTCAATATCAACTGCCCGTCGTAAGCGAAAACCAGTTCAGGATGCTTTATAGCGATGTGGCTTTTGGCCAATTCGGCAGTACCCTTAGTCTTGGCCCTATAAGGATTTATCCATGCATGCAACTCCATTCCGCGCTTATGACACTGCTCTACCATCCATGCCAGTGGGTCCCAATACGGATAAGGAGCCTTGCCCTGCCGCCCTGTAAGGAAACGGCTCCACGGCTCGTAAGGACTCTCATACAAGGCGTCGCACTCCGGACGTACCTGAAAAATAACGGCGTTCACTCCGCATTCCCTTAACTTATCAAGCTGATAAGCCAAAGTCTCCTGCATTTGGCGAGTGCCCATACCCGTAAATTGACCGTTAACACATTGTATCCATGCTCCCCTGAACTCACGCTTAGGCTGCAATCCGTTAGCAAATACGGCCGTGCCTACAAGTAAAAGCACGCAAAGTATTATAAGCGTCTTAATGTGATTGATTATATTTTTCATACGCCAAAGTTACAACGTTTTACCCATTAAAACAAATATATATCACTAAAAAGTTAAAATTAACAATGCTATCTATGAAAAATTCATCGTTTTGCAGACAAATCAAAGCGCGTTTTACTAAACTATGTTAATTCACTCCATTGTGTGGGCACACATTAATTTTACATTAAATAAATCTTTGTGATAATTTGGTTAATATAAAAAAAGTGGTTATATTTGCAACTGTTATCCTGAAAACAATCTTTTTACCTTAAAAAACTAATACCTATTGAAGATATAGAGCGGTTG
>CALUFN010000011.1 GCA_944319945.1 uncultured Prevotella sp. | reverse complement strand
GATTGTCAACTATAAAGGTACTAAAAATATTCCATTCCCACAACTTTTTTATGCTTTTCTTATGCCGAACTCACGTTTGATTTATAACAGATTGATATTTCTTGTGTTCATGACGGGGACGGCCGTATATGCAGGCTGGGTGGTCTTGTTCCTGAAAAAACGAAAGATTTTGGATGTTGCATATTTTGAGAAGCAAAGCGACAACCAAAACAGTACGTTTGAGTTTGTCACTACAATACAGGAAACCAAACTCCAAGACTGTTGCCAACGCCGCCGTTGGTTATTGGAAGACATTCAGACGGATTTGTTTGACATTCAGATTAAATCTCTTAAACTGCAACAAACACAGGAGACAGGTAGCATCTTTCTTAATGAGATAAAGAATATCCTAATTACTGTCTTGGCAGCTGAAGCTGTTATTAACGGAACGTTGTCGCTTGGAGCGATGTTGGCCATACAGTATATAATCGGGCAATTAAATTCACCGGTATCACAGTTTATAGGTTTTATTTTTTCCTTTCAAGACGTGAAATTGTCGTTGGAAAGGATAAATGAAATACAAGAAAGACAGGATGAGGACAATCAGTCGAAACTGATTCCCGATATGAAAGGGGATGAAGGCATAATTGTCTCAAACCTTAAGTTCAAATATGATAAGTTTGCGCAGGCCAATACGCTGGATGATGTTAGCATCGAGTTTCCGGCAAAGCGTGTTACTGCAATAGTCGGCGAATCAGGTTGTGGTAAGACTACGTTAGTAAAATTGATGTTAGGGTATTATGATAATTATGACGGGAAAATCCTCGTCGGGAAAAACGAACTTAGGCGGATAAGCCTTAAGCACTGGCGCAGGAAGTGTGGCGTGGTTATGCAGGACGGAGTGATATTCTCTGAGACAATAGCTCGTAACATTGCGGTTGATGATTCTGAAATTGACATACAACGTATGATAAAAGCCGCGGAAAAGGCTTGTATATATGAGTTCATCATGTCGTTGCCATTGAAGTTTGACACTGTTATAGGACGTAACGGTATCGGAATAAGTCAAGGACAGCGGCAACGCATACTTATAGCAAGGGCGATATACCGTGATCCTGATTACATTTTTCTTGACGAGGCGACTAATTCTTTGGACACAGTGAACGAGCGTGTCATAGTGGAAAACCTTAAAACTTTTTTTAAAGATAGGACCGTGGTGGTAATAGCACATCGCTTAAGTACTGTGAGAGATGCAGATAACATCATTGTTATGAGGCAAGGCCGAGTAGTGGAGTCGGGTTCTCATGATAATCTGTTAAAAGAAAAAGGCGATTATTATAAGTTGGTTAGGAATCAACTTCAAATGGATGAATGAAATGGATAACATAGAGTTGAGAAGTAGGAAAGTGCGTCGTATGATTGGGCCTATTCCTGAAAAACTTTTCGTAAGCGGAGTCGTTGTTACGGTTCTTATTGCCGTTGCATTGATATTCGCCTTGTTTTGCCTGACTGATCCAGTGGACGTTAATAAGAAATTGTTTCATATAATCATAAGTTCATTAAGGTTATGAGTAATGATAATACACCATTCTTATGTTTAAATGAGAATGTAATAAAGACTGATTTATACATTTTAGAAGTTTATGGAGTAAATATTAATGGTTATGATACATTTAGAACGGAATTTATGAAGTGCATAAAACCGTATGGGGCTTTTAAATTGCATGTAATAGTTGAAGATTCTCCGGTTAAATGCATAGTTAAGGAATATAAAGATGATATAGAGTATATCTACTTACCGGAAATAAAGCAGAGTAGGTTTCGAGCATTGGAAATATATATGAAAGAGGCGGTTTTGCGTTCTAAAAGAATGATTTTCTTGTCAAATTTCTTTCCTGTTATATTCAATGTGAAGATTGTCAGGAAGTTGTTCCCACGTGCTAAGTTCGTACATGTAATACACGATTTCCCGTGGTTGACGGTCTTTGGTGGAAATGAAAAGGCTTATATGAATTTCATTGAGCATATTGATTGGGAAGAACAGACTGGTAATGATGATAAATTCGTTAAGTATTGCACATATGACATATTGGAATCTTTTGGTTTATCGGATGTCATAATATGCCTATGCCGTTCAACATATTACATGTTAAAAGACTTTTATGGAATAGATGTAAGGAAGATACGCTTGATTCAGAACGGCATGGAAGACTATGCAACGTTTCCACAATATAGTGAACGTCTGAAAATAATGCGAAAATACAATATACCTGAGTCCGGATTGAATGCATTGCTTGTTGGTCGTCTTACCTTCTCTAAAGGCGCGGACAGAATTGCAAATATGCTTAAATTGATAAATCAAAATGAATCGCTTAATTTAGTGTATGCCGGGGATGATAATGTGCTAGAATGGTTATCGAAAGATGTATCTTGCAATGTGATTCAGGTAGGTTTTGTAAGTCATGAAGATTTGTGTGCATTATATTCGGTTATTATTTCCTTCAAGGCATGAACAATGCAGCTACACGGGGATAGAATTTCTTATGTATGGCATACCGGTAATATGTACGTCCTCTTATGGCATAAGGGACATGTTTAATGAAGGGTTTGCTTTCATGGATCCAAAATCATGCATCACTATTGAAAGAATTAAAGCCAAAGAGCGTTTTGCAAGAAAAGAATATTTGAAAAGATATACTCTTGGGAAAATGCAAAGACGTTATTTATCGTTATTAATGGATTTGAGTGCAGCAATCTAAAATAAAATATACTTATGACTCAAGACTTGGTCTCAATAATATATCGTAATTTGGTGAAAACCCAATGGGAATATCTGCAGTATCACCTGAAGGGAGGAAAGGTAGGGCTAATGCTTTTTATGGCACTATATTCAGAACGTACTGGTGATACAAAAGCCGTGAACTTATTAGAGCGGATGTTATGCGGTGTGTCTAAAGGTATTATGACAAGACCTTGTACGCTTTTAAAAGGTAATTTAGGCGTTGCTTGGGCCTTGTTGTTATTATGTAAGAAGGGCATAATTGAAACTAACAGGTCTTTGGATACGTTACTTAAATATGTTTTTCGTGAATTTATGGTTCGGTATTATTCATCACCCGTTATGTTGATAGATGACAGCTTATTTTCAGCTGGCATTTATACGCTTGGGCAACTGCCGGATAATGAAAGTCAAGAACGTTATGTGGTAGAGGAACGGATTATATACATCGTGGATGAATGTGAACGTCAGCTAACTCGAAGAATGTACAATATGTATGAACCTGATAATTTAAGTCTTTCGATGCTTCACTCGTTTTTGTTTTTTCTTCAAACATGTAATATGAAGAAAATATTTCCATATAAAGCTGGTAAATTGATTGAATTTGTTAAGAAAAAGTATGATGGAATTAAAGAAAAAACGATTTGCGATGATTTCGTTTATAATGTTCTCTTAAATTCCGGACAAGCGTGTATACCGCAAGATATGACGGATGATGAAATATTCAAGTTTATGGGTGAATTGGGCTTTTATAGTTTGCTTTATGATAGACCGCAAATTTTCCTTACGGCGTTAAATCAGATATGCCGTCGTCGTTATAATGTTAGTAAGTTTGTCGATGAAAATGTTTCTGTAGAGACTCTATGTGGTTGGGGATATGGATTATTGTTGGATGAAGAGTTATGGCTAAAAAAATAGAATTACAACAGTTGACATTTTGCATACCAGTACGAATTGATTCTGATTATAGACTGTTAAATTTGTTAAGTGTGTTGGGGTTTTATTCAAGTTGCGTTAAAGCCAATTATATTGTACTTGAAGCAGACGAAGTTCAACATGTTAAAGCATTGCCAAAAATACGTGGGTTACGTTATGAGTTTATAAGAGATTCAAATCCAATATTTCACCGTACTCATTATATAAAATAAGATGTTGAATGAATCAACAACGCAATTTGTTGCCGTATGGAATGTTGATGCTATTGCTCCCGTGAGTCAGTTGAACCAAGCATATATGTGCTTATTATCTGATAATGTAACATTGGCGTATCCGTATGATGGACGTTTTTGGCAAGTGAATTTCTTTAATTCCTGTTTATTTCATAGGAAACATAAGATTAATTTCTTGACAGGATACGATGTGCCTCGTAATCTCATGTCCGGGTATTATTCGGTAGGTGGAGCATTTTTGGTAAACGTACATGCCTATCGGAAGTGTGGTTGGGAAAACGAACATTTTATTGGTTGGGGGCCTGAAGACGTGGAGAGGTATCATCGGTTGGAGATATTAGGTGAGAGAATCGTAAGGGTGCCTGGCTCTTTATACCATCTATTTCATACACGTGGAATAAACAGTGGTGATTATGATAATGCTCTTTCGGAAATCACAAAGCGGGAATATTCACGTGTTTGCAGTATGATGCCAGAGGAACTGAGATCTTATATTAGTACTTGGAATTGGGTAAAATGAGGCTTTATGAACTATGAAATATGCGCTTTTGATACTTTGGCATAAGGATACGGTCCAGTTAGAACGGTTGCTGAGCTATTTTGATGATGATTTTGACTGTTACGTTCATATCGATCGAAAAAGCGTAATGTCTCAGTATGAAATGGACACTCTAAGTAATTTAAAGCCTAGAGTTTGTTTTTATAGGAAGTTCAATATTAGATGGGGCGGAATAAGTATAGTTAAGGCTGAATTGTTTTTGCTGGAAAAAATAGTAAAAAGCGGTATTGACTATGGTTACATTCATTTTCTTAGTGGGCAAGATTATCCTATAAAAAAACTGAACCAAATTAAAAATTATTTTAAAGAACATTCTGGTTGGGAATTTATCGAATACATGACATTGCCGTCAAGTAAATGGGAAAAAGGTACTTATAGAAGATTTCGTTATTTTTTGCCTTATGACTTTGTTGACTGTCAAAACCCCAAAGGACAAAGAATAATAAGTAGATTGGTGAAGTGGCAAGAAATGTTAGGCATAAAAAGGCATATACCTGATCAGTATGACCGTTTATTTGGCGGCTCAAATTGGATGTCTATAACTAATAAATGTGCGAAATACATTATAAATTATAATAAGAAACAGAAACTGTTTTATAATAGATTGAAATATACATTTGCTCCTGATGAAGTATATTTTCATACTATTATTATGAATTCTTCATTTTGCAAAACGAGTGAAAAATGATAATTTGCGTTGTATTGTGTGGTCGGGAAATAGTGCTTCGCCAAAAACATTGACGGAAAAGGATTGGTGGAAGGTCGCCACGTCAGACGCATTATTTGCTAGGAAGTTTGATAGTAGATATTCATTAGGGGTATTTTCTCTTTTAAATAAATACATAATGGAAGATGAAGACGTACATATCTCTTCTACGGGATTTTGGAAAAATTCTAATTACGTAGGGCATTGCTATGATAATGGTTTGGCTGAAGGCTTATTGCATTTACTGCCATTTATGGAAGTGAAGACAATTGCTGATTTTGGTTGCGGACCAGGGTGGTATGTATCTTTGTTTCGTCAGCATGGGTATGAGGCAGACGGTTATGATGGCAATCCAAATGTGGAACAGATGTCTGCGCCATTGTTTGAAGACGGATTCTATTGTCAATGTGTTAATTTGACAGACGAATTGGAGGCCGATGAACCTTTTGATTTAGTGTTCAGTCTTGAGGTAGGAGAGCATATTCCTGTTGAGTGGGAAGATGTTTTTTTGAGGAATTTAGTGAATAATTCTGCAAGATATATTATTCTAAGTTGGGCCGTTGAAGGGCAGAAAGGTGATGGACACGTAAATTGTCGTTCAAATTCATATATAATAAGAAAGATGCTAAATTGTGGATTTGCCTTTAATAGTCCTGCAAGCCATTATTTAAGAACGTGTGCAAAACTATTTTGGTTGAAGCATACGATAATGGTTTTTGAGCGTATGGAAGAAATGACATTGCCATTTGCATCAAATTTGTTAAAGAA
This sequence comes from uncultured Prevotella sp., assembly GCA_944319945.1. GTDB lineage: Bacteria > Bacteroidota > Bacteroidia > Bacteroidales > Bacteroidaceae > Prevotella. The sequence continues at coordinate 48,922 of CALUFN010000011.1, read as the reverse complement.
TGTAAATAAAAATCGCTTGGCTTTGCATAGCCGGCGATTTTTGTTATCTTTGCACATAGTTTAATTTTAAGGCTGAAAAGCGTGAAAATAAAAGAAGTGGTTGACGCCCTTGAACGTTTCGCGCCTCTGCCCCTGCAGGAGAGCTTCGATAATGCCGGCTTGCAGGTAGGACTGACGGAGGCGGAAGTATCAGGGGCTTTATTGTGTCTCGACGTTACCGAAAAGGTGGTAGACGAGGCCGTGGCCTTAGGCTGCAATCTCATAGTAAGCCATCATCCACTGATATTCCATGCGCTCAAGAGCGTGACCTATGCCGACGATGTGCAACGCGCCGTGGCGAAGGCTTTGAAGAGCGACGTGACGGTGGTGTCGATGCATACTAACATGGATAACTCCGCAGGCGGCGTGAACTTTAGGATTGCCGATAAGATGGGGCTTGATGGCTGTAGGTTTTTTGCCGAAAAGACCGTAGACGGCATAGCCTGCGGAAGCGGAGTGATAGGCGATTTGCATGAACAGCTTGCAGCAGACGACTTCGTGATAATGCTCAAGCGTGCGTTCGACGTGGAGTGCGTGCAGTGTAACCAGCTGTTGCGCCGCCCTATAAAGACCGTCGCCGTGTGCGGTGGTGCCGGTTCGTTCCTGCTCGGTGATGCTATTGCCGAGGGTGCCGACGCTTTCGTTACCGGCGAGATGCACTATCATGAATATTTCGGGCACGATCAGGAGATACAGATAGCCGTAATAGGCCATTATCAGAGCGAGCAGTTCACCAACGAGATATTCAAGGATATAATAGAGGAACGGTGTAAAGGGGTGAAGACTTATCTCACGAAGACCAACACCAATCCGATAATTTACTTGTAACGGGCAGACGGCTAAGTTGCAGGCGGACAATGGAATATAGCTTGTCATGCCGCGCTTTACTGTTGCACTATATATATTAAGGTAAGAAAAAGATTGACGGGTTGACCGTAGAGATGCTATTGGGCTTGTCTGCTTGTTTGCTCGTCGCTTGTCAACTAAAAAATAAGATATGGCTAAGAAAGACCCTACAGATTTGTCGGTAGAAGAGAGACTGAAGACTCTTTACCAGTTACAGACCACCTTGTCGGCCATCGACGAGGAGCGTGCTTTGCGCGGTGAGCTGCCCCTTGAGGTGCAAGACCTTGAGGACGAGATAGCCGGACTTACCACGCGCGTTGAGAAAATAAAGAACGACATCAAGGAATTTGAGGATGCCGTCAAGCAGAAAAAGGCTGAGATAAACGAGGCCCAAGCGAGCGTAGAGCGTTATAAGGCGCAACTCAACGACGTGAAGAACAACCGCGAATATGACACTTTGAGTAAGGAAATAGAGTTTCAGACGCTTGAAATAGAGCTTTGTAATAAGAAAATACGCGAGGCGAACACTAAGGTGGAGGAGAAGAACAACGACCTTAAGACCACCGAGGAGCAGATAGCTGACCGCCGACAAGCCCTTGAGGAAAAGAAAAGCGAACTCGAGGAGATTATGGACGAGACTCGTGCCGAGGAGGAAAGGCTGAAGGAGAAGGCTAAGGAGCTGGAACTTAAGATTGAGCCGCGCCTTTTGGCCAGCTTCAAGCGCATACGCAAGAACGCACGCAACGGTCTCGGCATTGTCTACGTGCAACGTGACGCTTGTGGCGGATGCTTTAATAAGATACCGCCGCAGCGCCAGCTCGACATCAAGATGCATAAGAAGATAATCGTCTGTGAGTATTGCGGACGAATACTTATCGACCCCGAACTTGCCGGAGTAAAGACTGACAAACCGGTGGAGGAAAAGCCGAAGCGCAAGCGTGCCATACGCAAACGCGTGGTGAAAAAAGACGAGGACGACTTCGTACCCGAAGAACGTCTGTCATAGAGTTGGGTGAAGAGTGAAGAACGAAGAGTTAGGAATCCAATAGTCGTATGTTGACGGATTGGCTTAACGCCGAATTACGTTTCTTCGTTCTTCACTCTCTTCGTTCATCACTTTTCACTTAATCACACAACCGCAAATAACAATAATCATATAAAACTTTAAGACCATGAATCAAAAACCTAAGCAAAATTACACATTTGCGTTGATTGTCGTGTTCATCGTTTGCTTCCTGATAGGATTTATTACGACGATGAACAATTCGATGATTGCATTCTGCTCCGAAGCGTTCAGCCTGACAGCCCAGCAGGGGCAATACGTCAATACCGCTTTCTACGGGGCTTATCTCTTGTCAATACCGTTTGCGCTCCTTATGAGTAAGATCGGTTATAAGAACACTCTTATTCTCGGCCTTGCCGTAGCAGGTATAGGCTTCGTGATTAATTCAATCGGCATTAATTCGGCCATTGCCGCCCAAGCAAATGTCTATGCGATATTCCTCGCCTCTATGTGCCTCGTGGCCATGGGAGTGGTGATGCTCCAGAACGTGGCCAACCCGTATGTCATGGTGCTTGGTTCGCCGGAGAAGGGAGCGTTCCGCATGACGTTGAGCCAGGCTCTCAACAGCGTGGCTACGACCGTTGCGCCGTTGTTCGTGACTTACGTTATCATCAACGGTAAGGCTCCGGCTCCCGAATACGTGCCCGGTCCCTTCCTCGGTCTCGGCGTATTTACTATCATCATCTGCCTGATACTTGTGTTCCTTAAGTTGCCGCGCATCGACGAAGGCGCGCAGGCCGAGGCAGCCGGCGAGCACCGCGAGTATAAGGACAGCGTGTTCAAGTATCCCCACGTATGGCTCGGAGCACTCGGCATCTTCATGTACATGGGCGTTGAGATCGGTGTGCCGTCGATGTTGCCTTACCGCTTCCAAACCCTTTATCCGAATATGGACTCGTCTGCTCTCGCAGCCCTTGCCACACAGTATCTTGCATTCTACTGGGGCGGCATGATGGTGGGTCGTTTCGTCGGAGCAGGCATCCTTACAAAGTTCAAGCCGCGCGTGCTCCTTACCGCCTGCGTATGCCTTAGCATACTGTGCATAGCCCTTTCGCTCGTGCTTGTCGACAGCATGGTCGGCATTTGGTGCATGCTTGCAGCAGGCTTGTTCCACTCTGTGATGTGGCCGCTCATTTTCAATCTCGGTCTCCAAGCTCTCGGGCCTCACACTAAGGCTGCTACCGGTATCATCAATACCGGCGTGATAGGCGCAGCCGTGCTGATGCCGGTGATGGGCTCGGTTGTCGATGCAACGGGCGTGGTTGTTGCCATGTGCATCATGTTCGTTTATTATGCTTACATCATTTGGTTCTGCAATTTCGGCAGCAAGATAGGCATAGACGTAAAATAAGGTGAATAGTTAAAAGTCAAGAGTGAAGAACCTGGTGTCCTGATTGTGAGCCGGGTTCTTCATTCTTTGTTTTTATGCCTGAATGTATTGTTTTTTGTAGTTTTGCCTTTCGCTTTTTTGTCGGTAGTGTGCCGGTTTAGGATGTAGTATGGTGGGCTGTTTTTCAGTTTGTTTTATTTCGGTTGTGCAATAGGGTAGTGTAAAGTTAATGTAAGTTATTATTTATTTAAAATTTACCCCCCCCATAGGGGAAAATTGTTATCTTTGCATTGTTGCAAACTTTATTGATTAACCGAAAACTGTTTTTATGAACAAGTGTGTTTTTCCATTGATCCTGCTTGCCGGCATGCTCATGTCCGCTTGCAGCTTGGACGATGACGACGAGCCGAAAGACGTTGTGAAGGAAATCATGATGTCTGTGTCGGCCGAGACGGGTATAACTTACGACCTGTTTGACACCAAAGCGGAGTACCCCATAGAATGTATGCTCGTGAAGGAAGAGGGTGGAGATGGGCAGTGGCACCCACTGATGTTTGGAGCTATAGAAGGATTTACTTATGAGAAAGGACACAGTTACGAGCTGCGGGTAAGGAAGACAATACTCGCCAATCCGCCTGCAGACGGCTCCAATTGCAGGTATAAGCTAATAACGATACTTGACGACAGGGTGGTGGCGGAGCCGGAAACGCCGGAAGATCCGGTGATTGAGAGCGAGGCTGACATTGAGTATTACGACCAATGCCCGTTTGACAAGTACGCCATAGAGCCTGAAATAAAGGTGAACAAGGACGGCGACGTGCTCATATATGGCGGCACTACGGCGTATCTGCCGTATGAACGCAAGCGTATTTACGTGGAAAACGTGTTGCCGAAGGATGACCCTGACTGGATAGAGTTTAATAAAATACCTTATATGGCTTATTATGCCTATGTTATTTCGCCGCTTACCGACGAAATCAGACTTGTAAGGACGGATGGCGGCGGCCCTATGCTGAAGGATGTCATTCCGACGGATGAATACAGTCAGGTGCTTGACTTTATCTCAGAAGGCGGCGAGCTGGAATATCATCTTGTCCTTGCTAACATATATAAGTACGGTCTTCAGAAGCTGGGCTTCACCGTAGGTATGGTGCAGTGACATTTTATGCTTGCGTGAAATAAAAACGCTTAAAAGTTTTGCCGTTACACATTAAAGCGTTATCTTTGCGGACGTACTCAAAAGGTGGTGCCACGGGCGATGCTTAAAGCGGTCTGCGGCTGAGAAGATACACATTGCACCAGTACGGGTAATGCCGACGCTGGGATTTTGGTGACATTCTTTCTTGTTTACGCATAAACTCATGTTTTCATGCGTTCCGTCTTTTCCAGTACAAATCGTTTACGGTCATAAGGTCTTACGGTTGTAAGGTTTAACGGTTTGTATGCATATTACAAACCGTACAACCCCAAAACCGTATAGCCTCAAAACCGTACAATCCCAAAACCGTATAACCGCAATAACGATGAAAAGATACGTAACGGCATTGACAATAGCAGGTTCTGACCCGTCCGGCGGAGCCGGACTGCAGGCTGACATGAAGACGTTTTCGGCTCTTGGCGTATATGGCGCAACGGCCATTACGGCCGTAACCGTGCAGAATACGCAAGGCGTGAAGTATGTGCACAAGCTGTCGCCGCAGGTGGTTTACGACCAAATTGTGGCCGTAATGGACGACATAAGGGTAGATGCGGTGAAGATAGGCATGGTGAACGATGCCGAGACGCTCGATGCCATAGTGCGTGCATTGACGGTGTACAGGCCGAAGTTCTTGGTGGTTGATCCAGTTATGGTTTCCACCAGTGGCTGTGCACTTATGCAGCCTGACGCTTTGACCATTATGAAAGAACGGCTGTTGCCCATGGCCGACTTGGTTACGCCAAACCTGCCGGAGGCATGGACTTTGGCCGGTACGAACAGTTCGGTTGACGATGCGGCGCAAGCCATTTTGCGGCTTGGCGTGAAGGCGTTGCTCGTAAAGGGCGGTCATGCGGAAGGACGGACGAAGACCGATTACCTATATATATATAAAGGTGAAGGCGTGAAGCGTGCGGAATTTACGGCTGAAACCGTTGATACGGTGAATACTCACGGCACGGGATGCACGCTTTCGTCGGCTATTGCCGCTTTATTGGCTCGTGGCAACGGGCTTGAAGATGCCGTGCGCCAAGCTAAGAACTATCTTATCGAGGCTTTGAAGGCCGGAGCCGACGTGCATGTTGGCGGTGGTCACGGACCTGTGTGCCACTTGTTTAAGCAGACAAGCAGACAAGAGACAAGGGACGAGCAGACAAGCGTACAAGACAATTCTCCTTGTTTGCTCGTTACTGATGACTTGTCTACTGACGCTGTCGGCCTGCAATTCATCACTCATTTTACTGATAAGTATTCTTATTTTGATTCGGCAATGATAGCCCTTGAGGGCGGTTGCCGATGGATACAGCTACGCATGAAGGATGCATGTGAGGCTGAAATAGAGAGCGTTGCACGTCGTATTCTGCCTGAATGCAGGGGTAGGGGAGCTGTGTTTATCGTTGACGACCACGTAGAGCTGGCACTTAGAGTTGGTGCAGACGGGGTGCATCTTGGCAAGAACGACATGCCCGTTGACGAGGCTCGTCGCCTTGTTGGCGACAGGTTCATCATAGGCGGCACGGCGAATACGTTTGAAGACGTGCAAAGACTTGCCTCACAGGGTGCCGATTACATAGGTTGCGGCCCGTTCCGTTTCACTACGACGAAGAAAAAACTTGCCCCGATGCTTGGCATAGAGGGCTATAAGAATATCATCTCGCAAATGAAAAAGCGTGGTATTACGCTTCCGATCGTGGCCATCGGAGGCATCATCTGCGACGACATACCGCAAATTATGGCGACCGGAGTTACCGGCATCGCTCTTAGCGGAAGCATATTGAGAGCCGAAAATCCCGTTGAGGAAATGAAAAAAGTAGTTAAGAAATTAAGAATTAAGAAAAACACCGTTGCATATTTTCTTAATTCTTAACTCTTAATTTAATAAATAGCTTATGGAGAATAACATAAAAATCACTTACCCCGGTTCGGAGAAGGTCTATATGAACGGCCGTCTATACCCGGACATCAAGGTTGGAATGCGCGTCGTGCATCAGTTGCCGACCGTTACCGTTGAGGGTGGAAAAAGAGTTGAGCACCCTAATCCGTCGGTTTATATCTATGACACGAGCGGCCCGTACAGCGACCCGAATGTTGCGATCGACGTAAAGAAAGGGCTTCCGCGAATGCGTGAGCCGTGGATATTGAAGCGTGGCGGAGTGGAGCGTTTGCCTGAGATCTCGTCGGAATACGGACGCATGCGCCGTGATGACCGCTCGCTCGACCATCTGCGTTTCGAGCACATTACGTTGCCGTTGAGGGCGAAACAGGGCTGCCAGGTAAGTCAGATGTATTACGCCAAGCAAGGCATCGTAACGCCCGAGATGGAGTATGTAGCCATTCGTGAGAACATGAACTGCGCCGAACTCGGCATAGATACGCATATAACGCCCGAGTTCGTTCGCGACGAAGTGGCCTCAGGGCGTGCCGTAATCCCAGCGAACATCAACCATCCCGAGGCCGAACCGATGATTATCGGTCGCAACTTCCTCGTTAAGATCAATACCAATATTGGCAATTCGGCCACCACGTCGGGCATAGACGAAGAGGTGGAGAAGGCCGTTTGGAGTTGCAAGTGGGGCGGCGATACTCTCATGGACCTGTCAACTGGCGACAACATCCACGAAACTCGTGAATGGATTATCCGCAACTGTCCGGTTCCAGTGGGCACGGTGCCTATGTACCAAGCAATGGAAAAGGTAAAGGGTAAGGCCGAAGACCTTACTTGGGAGCTGTTCCGCGACACGCTGATTGAACAATGCGAGCAGGGAGTTGACTACTTTACGATCCATTGTGGCATACGCCTTAAGAACATACACTTGGCCGACAACCGAATGACGGGCATGGTGAGTCGTGGCGGAAGCATAATATCAAAGTGGTGCCAAATGCACCAAAAGGAGAGTTTCCTTTATGAACATTTCGACGATATCTGCGACATCTGCGCGCAGTATGACGTTGCAATATCGCTTGGCGACGGCCTTCGCCCGGGTAGCGTTTACGACGCTAACGATCGTGCGCAGTTCGCCGAGCTTGACACTATGGGCGAACTCGTGGAGCGTGCGTGGGCTAAGAACGTGCAGGCGTTCATCGAAGGGCCGGGACATGTGCCCATGCACAAGATTCCTGAGAACATGCAACGCCAAATAGAGAAGTGCCACAACGCGCCGTTCTATACGCTCGGGCCGCTCGTTACCGACATTGCGCCGGGTTACGACCACATAACAAGCGCCATCGGAGCAGCCCAAATAGGCTGGCTCGGTACGGCGATGCTGTGCTATGTTACGCCGAAAGAACATCTTGCGCTGCCCGATCGCGACGACGTTCGCGTAGGAGTTGTTACCTACAAGATGGCGGCCCACGCAGCTGATTTGGCCAAACAGCATCCCGGAGCGATGGTTCGCGACAACGCATTGAGCAAAGCCCGCTATGAGTTCCGCTGGAAAGACCAGTTCAACCTCAGCCTCGACCCCGAGCGTGCGCTTGAGTATTACAAGACCGCCAACCACGTAGGCGGCAAGTATTGCACCATGTGCGGCCCAAACTTCTGCGCCATGCGCATCAGCCAGACAATTAAGGAAGGGGAATGTGATTCCTGAATTTAAAGACGTTAGAGAATTTAAAGAATTTAAAGCCATTACCTTAACCTCTTCAGCTTCAAGGCATGTGGCTTTAACTTCTAAGCTCGCAAAGTGAGCGATAACGTCTTTAAATTCTTTAACTTCAACAAATTAAAAAAAAGAACCGATTAAAAATAAAAACAAAAATGATTGAAAAGAAAGTTTCACAGGGTATCATCAGTACCTATTTTGACAAGTTGGAAAGAAATCTCGACATCGACGTCGCCATCGTTGGCGGCGGTCCGTCTGGCATCGTAGCTGCCTATTATTTGGCAAAGGCCGGTCTGAAGGTAGCACAGTTCGACCGCAAGCTCTCGCCCGGCGGCGGTATGTGGGGCGGCGCGATGATGTTCAACCAGATAGTAGTACAAGAAGAAGCGCTCGACATCGTAAAGGATTTCGACATCAATTATAAGCCTTACGGCGACGGACTTTACGTTATGGATTCCGTTGAGAGCACGTCGGCACTGCTCTATAAGGCCGTGCACGAAGGCGCAACGATATTCAACTGTTATTCCGTAGAAGACGTAGTGTTTAAGAATAACGAGGTAAGCGGCGTTGTCGTAAACTGGACTCCGGTGCTTCGCGAGGGGCTTCACGTAGATCCGCTGAACATAATGGCTAAGTGCGTGATTGACGGAACGGGGCACGACAGCGAGATGTGCAAGACCGTAGCGCGCAAGAACGGCATACGCCTCGCTACCGATACGGGCGACGTTATCGGTGAACGCTCGCTCGACGTGGTGGCAGGCGAGCAGGAAGTCGTAAACGGCACAAAGGAGATTTACCCCGGACTCTACGTCTGCGGTATGGCCGCATCGGCCGTGAGCGGCACTCCGCGTATGGGACCCATCTTCGGCGGAATGCTCATGTCGGGCAAGAAGGTGGCTCAACTTATTATTGAGAGACTTAAAAAATAATTAAGAATAAAGAGTTAAGAATTAAGAAAACCACTTTCGTTGAATAAAACATACGAAGCATATTTTCTTAATTCTTAACTTTTAATTCTTAATTTGTACCTTACACAATGCTTTGGATTACAATAACCCGGCCTGATTTTTTCCCAGGAGAGTCCGTTTTTATCAGTCGTTTGCTTGCGTCTGGTGTAGACATTGTGCATCTGCGCAAGCCGGGGGCGACGGCGGAAAAGTGCGCAAAGTTGCTTGACGATTTGACAAGCGACTGCCGCAGGCGCATCGTAATACACGACTTTTTCGAGCTTGCAGGGCCTTACGGCTTGTGCGGAATACACCTTAATGCGCGCCGGAGCGTTGTGCCCGACGGTTACACGGGGCACGTCAGCCGTTCGTGTCATTCGCTTGAAGAGATGAAACTTTATAAAACCGCATGCCGTTACGTATTCCTCAGTCCTATATTCGACAGCGTTTCAAAGCAAGGTTACGCCTCTGCCTTTACCGACGAGACGCTGAAACAAGCGTCAAGCGAAGGCATTATAGACCGTAAGGTGGTAGCCCTAGGCGGCGTTACCCCTGACAAGATCAGCTATTTGCGGCAGCTTGGTTTCGGCGGAGCGGCCATGCTCGGCTGCGTGAATCGTCTTGCCGTGTTGCCCGAAGGAGAGCAAACAGAAGCATTGCGCAATATGAGCATACGGTTTGGTCTGGCTAAATAAAAAATCAGGAGTTAGCGTGCCTAACATTCGTTAACTCCTGATTGCTTCTTAGCTTCCGAATCTTTTTCATCGAACAAATCGTTTGTTCGCTTTAAAAATATGGGCATTACCAAGCCCCAGAGGTACAGTAAAGCCCATTATCAAGAGAGAAAAATTATTGTTGCAAGTTTGCTGCTCCGTAGGGAATATACTTAAAGTACTCTTCAAATTGACTAACACGATTTATATAATAAGTTTCACCACAACCGTTTATCTGAATTTGGTCTGCCGTAAACGAAATAAGTGACCAATAAATTCCTCCATTAGGATTAAATACGCAAGCATTAGGATTAAATTTGCTATTGTCAATCTTCAAATTATTAGCGGCAATATTATAATTATCAGGTTCTATATAAGATGTCATTTCTCCTGTGTTTTTGTTGCTCATCATACGAATGTTCTGAAAAAACAATGTTCCGTTATTATTATTCGCGGTTGCTGCAGCCCGAATATATATCATACGAGAGTTGACCAAGTAGACAAACATGTGGCGGTTGGTATTCACCTCACACATAAAAACATCGCCGTCTTTTCCAAATTTAGCACCAAGCCTCCATTCTTGTAAACACTTACCGATATCTGACTTACTATTTGCACGGGATTTTTCGTAAGGTTTGCAAGTCTTTATCTCTTCCACCTTATACATAACCTTATCTCCAATACGAAGAGTATTAACGGTTTTCCCATTAACCGTCTTAACTTCATCAATTAGTGTAAGAGGTGTCGTTGTTTCAACAACAAATGTCGAATCCTTGTAAGTGGTACGGCTATAAATGTCTTGTGACGGAACATTGAGAAATGCTCTCAAACCTGTTGGGGTATTCTCAAAGAACATGCAAACACTATCAGTTACAACCGCTTCAGCATCATTTGATGCCCAAACACCACGATGTTTTGAAAAATCACTTGCCAAAGATATACTGTGAATTACGAAGGCAAGTAAAATAACAAAAGATAATCTTTTCATAGTTTGTAAATATAATAAATTTGTAAATATAATAATAACTTTCAAGTCCACTGACGGGATAGCATGAGTCAATAGCAAAAATACTGCTATTTTGTGTTATTGCAAAATAAAAAAGGCAGCTTTATTCATAAAGAAGTTAAAGAATTTAGAGAATTTAAAGAAGTTAGAGTCGAATGTCTTGTATGAAAGTCACAAGACTATTGGCTTTAACTTCTTTAACTTCTTCAAGTCGTCCGCTTGTGTCGCTTTACTTTATGTTGACCTTAAGCGACTTGTTGCCAGCTTTCAGTATCATCACGCCCTTTGCTCCGTTGGTGTCGAGGCTTACGCTGCCTGCCGCAGCCTTGCCCGAGGCTATCATCATGCCCTGCGCGTTATAGAGCGTGGCGGTTTCGCCGTCTGCCAGTTCGCTTACGGTCATCAGCCTGTCGCCCGTAGTCACGCGCACGCCGCTTGCTGCGTCGACGGCGGTTACGCCGACGGTTCCGTTCTCAATGATGTACTTAAAGTTGCTCCACGGCTCCGTTGACTGATACTCTGCCGCCGTGCCGGCCGGCACGTACAGCTTGGCCTCTTCATTAACGCCGCTAAATGCGTCGATGTCGGTCTCTATGCCGTCGAGGCTTTCCCATTGGCAGGTCATGCTCTTAAGGCTTGCGCAGTTGCTGAAACACAGTCGTCCCAGCGATCTTACGTTGACGGGTATGGTTATCGACTCAAGGCTGCGGCAGGAGCTGAAGCAGTTGTCGCCCAATTCGGTAACGCCGTCGGGCAGGGTTATCGACTTCAGGCTGCTGCAACCGGTAAAGCATGCGTATCCCAACGATGTTATGCTGCCGGGCAATGTTACCGACTCAAGACTGGTGCATTCGATGAAATCTGCCAATTCGGTCACGCCTTCGTCCACCGTCAATGTTTTAAGGGCGTAACATGAACCGAAGCTGTCGCATCCGAGCACCGTACCCGATGGCAATCTCAGCGACTCGATTCTTATGCAGTACATGAAGCATCTACGCCCTATCTTTACATTCTCGGGCAACGTTACCGACTTAAGGCCGAGACATCGGTAAAAGCAGTAGTCGCCTACTTCCTTCACGCCCTCGGGCAGCGTTATCTCCTCAAGCACCTTACAGTAGCTGAAGCAGTCTGCGCCTAATTTCGTTAAGCTCTCAGGTAGGGTTATGGATTTCAGGCTTTCGCAATACTGGAAACAGTAGTCAGGCAACGCCGTGATGCTGTTCGGCAGGGTGACGTCGGTAATATCCGTCTGGTCGGCGAATGCCGATGCGGCAAGTTTCATCACTCGGTATTCTTCATCGCCGTAGGTCACGGTCTCCGGGATCATGATGCTGCCTTTAAGGGTTTCGGTCTGTTCGGCCACGGTGGCCATGCCGTTGTCAAGATAATACTTGATGTTGTCGATCTCTACCGTTTCCTACGCGAGGGCGAAGCATGCCGAGAGGCAGGAAAGCATGATTGTTAAAAACGCTTTTTTCATTTATTATTATGTTCTCTTTACTTGAATTATGAGTGCAAATGTAGGTATAATTACAGAAAACAATCATTATGAAGTGTTGATTTATGTTAATTTTTCGGGGGGGGGGGGGAATGGTGAAATCCTTTTTTTCGTGTTGCCGGCAAAGTGTATTTTCAGTACCTTTGCGTTGCAGGAAAAAGGGTTTCAGTAAGACAGAATTAAGCTGCCGCATAAGTGCCTGACTGTCAACGCGTCAGCAAAAGGTAACCTTTCAGCCTCCAAAAGGCAACCTTTTTGACGGCAAAAGGCAACCTTTTAGGACGCAAAAGGCGGCAAACGGCAGGGGCGCAGTTCGCCGCGTAAAGAAAAATCAGCCTGTGCGCCACGAAAAAAAAGGCTACGCCCTGCAACCTTCAGGCATGAATTTACGTCTGTATAAACAGAAATAACGATATAATAACAAGCAAGATGAACAAGACAATAAGACTCTCCTGCCTGTGCGGATGTCTGCTTGCAGTGCAGGCTGCGGCGGCGCAGACGGTGACAGGGCGAGTGGTTGACGGCGACGGCCGACCGCTGGCTTACGCCAACGTGGTGGCGATGTCGCTGCCCGACTCGGCTTTCGTAGCCGGAGCAATGACGGCCGACGACGGCACGTTTACGCTCGACCTGAAGGCCGCAGGCCGCCTGCTGCGCTTCTCGTCGGTAGGATATAAGACGGTTTATGCCGACGGCAAGGCCGACGTGGGCACGGTGCGCCTCGAAGCCATAGAGCAAGTATTAGGCGAAGTGGTGGTGAAGAGCGACCTGCCAAAGACGCGGCTGAAGGGCGAGGGCATGGTGACGGGCGTGGGCGGAACCATACTCGAGCACGCCGGAACCATAGAGCGCCTGCTCGATCGCATACCCAACGTGTCGGCCAGGAACGGCGAAATAGAGGTGTTCGGGCGCGGAACGCCCGAGCTTTACATCAACGGACGCAAGGTGAGGGACAAGTCGGAGCTTGACCGCCTGAGCGCGGACAATATAAAAGATGTGGAGGTAATAACGAACCCCGGCGCGCGTTACGACGCCAGCGTTACCTCGGTAATCCGCATAAGGACGAAGAAGGCCGTGGGCGACGGCTTCAGCCTTGACAACCGCCTCTTCGGCGAGCTTAACGATTACGGCTACCTTGTGGGCGAAGACAACCTCAACATGAACTACCGCACGGGCGGACTGGACGTGGGCGCGACGCTGCGCGCCAACAAATGGGCCAGCCCCGACCCGAAGACGTTGGAGCAAGTAACCCATCTTGAGGACACGTGGCGGCAGGTGAACAATATCGACCAAGTGTACAAGAGCGAAAACCTGTATGCCCGACTCGCCGTGAGCTATATGTTCAACGATAACCATTCCGTAGGCGTAAGCGCAAGCTATAGCCGCCAACCGTGGAACAAACCGAACGGATACATGAACTCAACGCTGACTCAGGACAGCACGACCGTAGAGCAGCTCCGCAGCGACTACACCACTTCCATGCAGTCAACTACGCTTCAAGGCAACGCCTATTACACGGGCAAAATAGGCCGGTGGGGCATAGACTTCAACACTGACTGGATGTACGCGAAAAGCAACGTGACGATGAACACCGTGGAAGATTACACCGAGACGGGCCGACCGACGGAGCACAACGACGTGACGACGAACACCGCCCGGCGCAGCAACCTCATAGCCTCGAAGCTCGTTATCACGGCTCCGCTCGCGGGCGGCAGCCTCTCTTTCGGCGGTGAATACTCTTACTCGACGCGAAAGTCGGTGTACACCGTGCTGTCGAAGGGCATCATCGACGACGACCGCAGCCGCACGGAGGAAGGCCTCGTCACGGCGTTCGTGGAGTACGCACGTCAGTTCGGCCCCGTCAGCGCGCAGCTCGGGTTGCGCTACGAGAACGTAGACTTCGACTATTACGAGGACGGCGTGCGCATGGCGGAGCAGAGCCGTGCGTATGGCGACTGGTTCCCGTCGGTAGCCCTCTCTGCCATGTTCGGCAAACTCGGCCTGCAGCTTGGCTATTCCGCCGACATACGCCGCCCCAGCTATAACCAGCTGCGCAGCAACATAAATTACGACAACCGATATACCTACGAGGGCGGAAACCCCTTGCTGCTGCCAACGAAGAGCCATAACGTGAACTTCGCGGCCTCGTATAAGTGGCTGATGTTCAGCGCAGGCTATTCCCGTATCATAGACCCGATACTGCAACACAGCGAAACTTACAACGACGACCCGGCCGTTGCTCTCTTCCGTCAGGTTAACGGCGAGGCCTACGACAATGTGTACGCCTCGCTCAACCTGCGCCCGACATTCGGCATCTGGCATCCTTCGCTGATGTTGGGTGTGAAGAAGCAGTGGTTTAAGATGGACGTACACGGGCACAATCCGCTCGACAACCCCGTGGCTATGTTACGCTTTGACAACACGGTAGACGCCAAGCTGTTTGAGATTTCGCTCAACATGAGCTACACGACTACCGGTGCCGACGCGAACAACTACCTGAGCAAGCCTACGTTCCGCACGGACTTGTCGCTGTATAAGTCATTCTTGAAGGACAAACTGTCGCTCTCTTTCTATGTCGTCGACCTGTTCAAGACGGGTAAGACGGACCTTACGATGTTTTACGGAACGATGCGTGAGACAGGATATCACGCCCCTGCCATGCGCAACGTAAACCTTACCGTGCGCTATAAGTTTAACGTAACCCGCAGCAAATACAAGGGCACGGGTGCCGGGGCAGGGCAGAAGGGACGCTTGTAAGCGAAAAGTGAAGAACGAAAAGTGAAAAATCCAATGGTTTTTTTATTCAATTTATGCCATTATTTTTTCACTTTTTGTTCTTTATTATTTATTATTTTCTTACTTTTGCATTCATTGCTGATGAAAGACGTGTTGCCTTAATGGTAAAGATCATCATAATTCTCAATCATAAATTCTTAACTCTAAATCAATGAAAATACTGTCAAAACTCGGTAACGAGACGTTGATGCAACGGGAGAAAACGGCCTTCTTGTGCTCCAGGAAGACGCCCGACGGGCTGGAATACCTCGTAGGCAAGTGGATGCTCGGCCTGTCTCAGGAGCGCGACTGCGTGATGTGCGGCAACCAGTCGCCTATGGAGCGTGCCGTGTTCACCACCCTTTTGCTGCGCCGCATACCCACGATACTCTGCTTGGCCGAGGCCATGCCGAGCCGCTGGGGCGACGACGTGCGCACGGCTTTGGGCGATGGCAGGCTGCTCATCGTGACCCACTGCGACGCAAGCGTACACGGGGTGACGGCCCGCTCGGCCTTTGACCGCAACGTGCTGATGATGTCGTTAGCTCAGAAAATAGTCGTGGGTAGCTGCACTAAGGGCGGAAAACTGGAGCGTGCGCTGGCCGGTTTCGACAATGTAGAATATCTTGATAACGGTCAGCCGTGGCTCAAGAGGGACGAAACGGCCAAGAGCGAACCTGCAAAGGAAAAGCCCGAGCCAAACAGACTGGGGCGGTGGAGCAGGGCGTTGAGGCTGAAGACCGGCACGATATACCTTGACTTTAACGACAGCGGAGCCGAGACGTATTTCAAGATAACGCACAGCGTAGGGGTGGCAGGCGGCGTATATAGTATGGAGAAGCTGTTTTTCGACCGTAAGGAGCTGACCGGATTTCTTGAAGCCATACGCTTGCTTGACGGCCAAGTGCGCTCGGGCAAGCCTGACCCTCAGGGACTTGTGGTGCCCTCGCTAAGCGGCGATATTACGTTTGACATGGATGCCGGCGGCAGCGCGTCGCTGCTTACCGTTACGCAGAGGAAGGAATACGGCGGCGGAAAGCTGCGAGTGCAGGCCGTAAGGCTGCTTGCGGCCGAGCTGCCCGGGCTGGTAAATGGCGTAGAAGAAGCTCTGGAAGAGTGGAAAGAGTGAAAAATTAAGAATTAAGAGTTAAGATTTCGGAAAATCATTCGTGTTTCACCATATTGGCGTTATCTTTGTAAATTAGGTTTTAAGGTCTTGCGGTCATATGGTACACCTCATAACCCAGTAACCGTAGAACCTTATAACCCGATTCAGTTATCTTGTCAACTTGTAACTAAAAGGAAATATGTCAGCAGGAAAATGGATAGGCGGCATACTCGGCTTTATGTCGGGTGGCGCGCTCGGCGCACTGGCCGGAGTGGCTTTGGGCGCATTGTTTGATTACGGACTGAAGGCCGTCAACAAGGACGGCGAAGGTCGTGGAAGCGGCTTTGTAGACGATGATGACGCCTGGGCGCAGGCCCAAAGGCGGCAGTATTACGAAGGGCAGCGCAACAGTTTTCTGTTTTCGCTGCTCGTGCTGGCCTCGTATATAATAAAGGCCGACGGCAAGGTGATGCACTCTGAAATGGAGTTTGTGCGCCGCTTTCTGCGCATGAACTTCGGCGAAGCCGCCGTGGAGCATGGCAACAGGATTCTCTTGAAGCTATTTGACGAGCAGAAACGCATGAACGCCGGCGACCCTTACGCCTTTCGCAACCTGATACGCAAGAGCTGCGCGCAGATAGCCGCAAACATGGACTATTCGCAACGGCTGCAACTGCTGAACTTTCTCGTGATGATAGCCCAGGCCGACGGCAGCGTGCCGCGCGGCGAGGTTGACGCGCTGAGGGAAGTGGCGCGCTGCATGGGGCTGGCCGATAGCGAGCTTGACTCTATGCTGAAGCTGAGCGGAGGAACGCTCGACGACGCTTACGCCGTGCTCGGCGTGTCGCCCGACGCCACCGACGACGAGGTGCGCCGCGCTTACCGCACGCTCGCGCTGAAACATCATCCGGACCGAGTGGCCGCTCTCGGTGACGACATACGCCGTGCGGCCGAGAAGAAATTCCAGGAAATTAACGAGGCTAAGGAGCGCATATATAAGGCAAGGGGAATGTAGCGGCTGAATGCCGGATTATAGGCGGGCAAATGAAAGGCTGCGAATTGTATGATGGTTCGCAGCCTTTCATTTGCCCTTTTCCCGTTATAAGTAAAAGCCGTGCTTATAAATCGGCATACGTGGGAATGTCCGTGAGGAAAGCGTAAGCACGGTTTGCGTAGTCCATTCGGCAGCAGTAATGCTGCAAGCCGTTGCTTACGATGAGGTAATCTACGTGAAGCAGCTGGTTGTACGCCGTAATTTGGTCGAACACACTTTGCGTAATCTGCACAGTGGGGGCCTTGTATTCTATTATCATGATTGGCTGCGCCGCCTTATTATATAGCACGCTGTCGCACCGCAGGCGCTTGTCGCCGGCGCGAAGTTCCACCTCGTTGGCCATCAGGGCCTGCGGATAGCCCTTATGCGAGATAAGGAAGTTGACGAAATGCTGGCGCACCCACTCTTCAGGCGTCAGGCTGACGTATTTACGGCGCAACATGTCGAGAATGTAAGGCTTACCGCCCTGCCTGTTGATTTTTATTTCGTATTGTGGTAGGTTTAATCGATACATTTTATTAAATTTGCATTCTGATAGCGTTGTTCGCGACTACAAAGTTAATCAATTTTACCGTAACGGCATTGCCTGCGGCTCATTTTGTAGTCAGCGCAAGCAGGAAACCGTATTGTTATGGCCGAAAAGAAGACAGCTACTTACGAAAGCATCATGCGCGACTTGCGTGAAGGCAAATATGCGCCGGTGTATATACTGATGGGCGAGGAGTCGTATTACATTGATAAGATATCCTCGTTCATCGAAACTAACGCCTTGCGCGATGAGGAGCGCGACTTCAACCAGTCGGTAGTATTCGGTTCTGACGTGCAGCCTAACCAGATAGTAGACATGGCGCGTCGTTATCCGATGATGGCCGAGCGGCAGGTGGTGATAGTGAAGGAAGCCCAGAACATAAGGAACTGGGAGCGCATAGAACGCTATGTGGAAAAACCGATGCAGACCACTGTGCTCGTGATATGCCATAAGAATGGCAGCATAGACGGGCGTAAGAAGATACTGGCTAAGGCTGCTGCCGTAGGAGTAGTGTTCGAGAGTAAGAAGAAGCGTGACTACGAGTTGCCTGCGTTCATAGAGAGTTATCTGAAAATGAACGGACGGGCCACTATCGACAACAAGGCGGCACAAATGGTGGCAGATCACATAGGGGCCGACCTGAGCAGGCTGACAAGCGAACTTGACAAGCTGATATTGTCGCTCTCTGACAACGACCGCCGCGTTACGCCAGAAATAGTGGAGGAGAGGATAGGGGTGAGCAAGGACTTCAATGCTTACGAATTGCGCAGTGCCATCGTCAACCGCGACGTGCTTAAGGCTAACAGGATACTTTATTACTTTAACGCAAACCCTAAGGCTGGCAACGCGTATATGCTTGTGCCGATGTTGTTCTCTTATTTCCAGAATCTCCTGATAGCTTATTACGCTCCGAAACCGCACACCGAAGACGGCATTGCGCGTTGGCTCGACCTTAGGGGAGGGTGGGCCGCAAGAGATTATATTGCGGGTATGCGAAATTATACCGGCGTTAAGGTGATGCAGATAATCGCGAAAATAAGGGAAACGGATGCCAAAAGTAAGGGGTTGGACAACCCCAATACGCCGGTTGGGGAGCTTTTGCGTGAGCTTATTTTCTTTATTTTGCACTGAAAATCCACGTTTTTTAGCGTGGATTTTTCTATTTCATTATTTTTCCACAACATAAAAAATAAGGGTGAAATCGTTAAAAATCAGCCAGTTTTATGATTTTTGACGCTCTCAGAATTGCATATTTTCAAGCGTCTTTATCCTCTTTCAAGAATATTAAAAAAAGCTGAAAAACGACCTCGAAAATACCCGTAAAATTTAGTGTTAGCATTCGTTAGCATTTAAAATACTAAACTTTACATATGTAAATCTTTATTGTTTGTATATCGATTTACAATTTACAATGCTGAATTTTACCTTTGCAAATAATATGTTTCGTATTTAAATATGGATTTATATGTCGTAAGTTTATGATTAATAAATCGCAAGGAATATTTATACAATGCCAGTATTTAGCCGTAAAATCCTGATTATCAGTCAAAAAATCGTGGTTTACGAAACAGATATCGGCCTTATTTTCCTGTTTTATTGGTATTTTCTTGCATAAACGTTGTTTTTGTACAAATAGCTTATTGAATAATCTATTTATAATGAATCGATTGAGATTATATTATAAATAAAAGATTTAAGCTATATTTAAGGTTGTATATTTAGATTTTTAAAATATAAATTTAAATGTGTAATCTGTATAAGTTCGATTTTAGAAATATAAATTTATAAATTTAAAATTTAGTCTTTAAAATATTCTTTAGATTTGTTGTGTATGTAAAAATAATGCTTTACCTTTGTAAAATCTTAGAAAAAACGGCTAAAACAGCTTAAGCATAGGATTATGACTGAAATGAAAGATAGAATCAGGCAGATAATGGAGGCTCAACACATGAGTCAGCAGACGTTCGCCAACTTCATAGGCATCAATGCCGCGTCGCTTAGCAGCATCTTCAACAACCGCACCAAACCGACTCTCAACACGGTGGAAGCCATTAAGAGCAAAATACCAAACTTGAATACGGATTGGCTGATGTTCGGGCATGGCTCGATGTTTGTCGACGATATTAGTGATGCTGACGGACAGGCGGCGGACGCAGGCAAGGCACATGCCGGGGCGTCGGCGTTGGCCGACGGGCTTATGCCTGACTTGTTTGCCGACGACGTAGAGACGGGTATGCAGCATTCATCCCAGCGGCACGGCGCGGCGGCTATCAAGCCTGAAATAAGGTATGTTGATCGCCCGCAGAGGCAGATTACGGAGATAAGGGTCTATTTCGACGATCTTACTTACGAGAGTTTCGTGCCGAAGAAGTGACTTTTCGCCTTACGGCGGCCGTCCGATGAAATGACGGCGGCCGCTTTTTTTATGTTTAAACGGTTTTTCTTTGGTTCCAGTGTCCTTATTTTGTACTTTTGCAAAGTGAAGCATACATTGTTTATATAAAATCGAAGAAAAACCTGTTTTGAATGAAAAAATACGTTTCCGACTTAAGAGTCGTTTCCGTGGAACATATTAATGACAAGTATGTTCTAATCAAATTGACGCAAGACGGCCCACTGCCCGAGATACTTCCTGGACAGTTCGTCGAGGTGAGGGTCGACGGTTCGCCTTCCACTTTCCTGCGCCGCCCTATTTCGGTTAATTTCGTTGACTACGAGGCCAACCAGCTTTGGCTGCTTGTAGCTGTAGTGGGTGACGGCACTCGGCGGATGTCACGCCTACAGGCGGGCGACACGCTAAACTGCGTATTCCCGCTGGGCAACAGTTTTACCATGCCTTCCGACAAGGACGAAAATGTTCTTTTGGTAGGCGGCGGCGTTGGTGTTGCTCCGTTGCTTTACTTCGGCAAGAAGCTGTGTGATGTCGGTCGCCGCCCAGTATTCCTGCTTGGAGCACGTTCGAAGAAGGATTTACTCATGCTCGACGAGTTTGAGAAGTATGGGCGTGTGTGTGTAACCACCGAGGACGGGACGGCTGGCGAGCGCGGTTTCGTCACCAACCATTCCGTGCTGAGCGAGGTTCGTTTCGACCGTATATCCACATGCGGCCCCAAGCCGATGATGGTTGCCGTGGCAAGATACGCCAAGATAAACGGCATAGAGTGTGAAGTTTCGCTTGAAAATAAGATGGCCTGCGGTGTTGGCGCATGCCTCTGTTGCGTCGAAAAGACGACGGAAGGCAACGTTTGCGTGTGCAAGGAAGGCCCTGTAATCAATATAAACAAACTAATATGGCAGATTTAAGTGTAAACATCAACGGACTGCGGCTGAAGAATCCCGTAATGACCGCATCCGGAACGTTCGGCTACGGGCCCGAGTTTGCCGATTTCGTACCGCTAGACGGGATAGGCGGAATTATAGTGAAGGGCACCACTCTGAGTCCGCGTCAGGGCAATGATTACCCCCGAATGGTGGAGACAGCCTCGGGCATGCTCAACTGCGTGGGGCTGCAAAACAAGGGAGTAGACTACTTTTGTGAGCATATTTATCCTGAAATAAAGGACATCGACACTAATTTCATCGTCAATGTGAGCGGTTCTTCACCTGAAGACTATGCCGAATGCGCTGCCCGGATAGGTGAGCTTGACAAGATTCCGGCGATAGAGTTGAACATTTCGTGCCCTAATGTGAAAGACGGCGGCATGGCGTTCGGTGTCACCTGTGCGGGTGCGGCGAGCGTGGTTAAGGCCGTAAGGGCGAGGTATGGCAAGACGCTTATCGTCAAGTTGTCGCCTAACGTTACCGACATTGCCGAGATAGCCCGTGCAGTCGAGGCCGAGGGAGCCGACAGCGTGTCGCTCATTAATACGCTTATGGGCATGGCTGTAGATATCGAGCGGCGTTGCCCTATGCTGAGTATCGGCACCGGTGGGCTTAGCGGACCTGCCATCAAGCCTGTTGCCTTGCGTATGGTTTGGCAGGTGGCTAAGGTTGTTAAGATACCAGTAATAGGTCTCGGAGGCATCTGCAACGCCCGTGACGCGATAGAGTTTTTCATGGCCGGAGCTACGGCCATAGAGATAGGTACGGCCAATTTCATCGACCCTACGGTAACAATAAAGGTGCGCGACGGCATCAACGAGTGGCTTGACAATCACGGATGTAAATCTGTCGGAGAAATAACCGGCGTTATATAAATAACATAATCTTTATCTGCTAATCTATCATTACAATGAAAAAACTTATGGCTATCGCCTTTTGCGGCCTTCTGTGCTTGCCCGTAACGGCACAGCGGCAGCTGGCGTTTCCGGGTGCCGAGGGGTTCGGAAAGTACACTACGGGAGGCCGTGGGGGAAAAGTCTACTACGTAACGCGCAACGACGACTGCACCGACGCCAACCTTGTAGAAGGTACTTTCCGCTGGGCGTTGCGCTCGGGAGACGATTCTCCGCGTACAATCCTTTTTAAGACATGCGGCACGATATATCTTACGTCCGAGCTGAAGTTTGCACATCCTAACGTAACAATCGACGGCTCTACGGCTCCCGGCGGCGGAGTCTGCATAGCAGGGTATAAGTTTGCCGTGTCTGAACCCAACGTGATAATCCGCTATATGCGCTTCCGTGCCGGCGACGTGCCCGACAAGAGCAATCCGGCAATTGACGTGGAGAACACCCGCAACGTAATAATCGACCATTGCTCTATAACCTGGTCGATGGAAGAATGCATGACGATGTACGACTGCGACTCGACAACCGTGCAGTGGTCGATCATCGGCGAGGGGCTGTATGCGTCGAAAAACGCAAAGGGAGCGCGTGCCTACGCCACCCAATGGGGAGGCGAGCACAGCACGATGCACCACTGCCTGATAACTAACAGTAACAGCCGTTCGCCGCGTTTCAACGGCGTTCGCAACGAAAGTAAGAACCCCGGCGACCACGACCGCTATGTTGACAGCGAGTTTTTCAACAACGTCGTGTTCAACTGGGGTAAGCCGAACTCTCTTTACGGAGGAGAATGCGACAAGGCGATAAATAACGGCGACAATTACAACCGTGTCTATATGGTGAACAACTATTTCCGTCCCGGCCCTACTACGGCGGCCAACGCTAAGGAACGAAGATACTTCTTCGAGGCTACCACTAAGGAAGGTCAGGGTCAATGGCTCGTGAATGGCAATAAGTTTGAGACCGGAAACAAGTTTGTCGACGCATCAATGCCGTGTTGGAGCGATGAGACCTTGCGCAAGATAAATGCAGACAACTGGTACGGATTCGCGTCAGGCAGTGCCGAACGGGCCGTGAACATGGTGCTCGGCAACGACGAGGCGAGCCTTAAGAAGTATGCCTTGACGTCGCAGAAGGTGTCGAGCGGCGTGCATCTGCAGACTGCCGATGAGGCCTATCGTGCAGTTACGGGCGGAGCAGGAGCGTCTCTCCCGAGGTATGATGAGGTTGACCGTCGTCTACTTGATGAGGCTTCAGGCAAGATTGACCCGCAATTCGCCGGGCGTACTGATGGAAAGATTAGTCGCGGTCTCGGCATAATAAATTCGCCTTACGACGTAAAGCTGTCAAGATGCGATGAATTTCAGGTAGACGGCAAGGCCGTAACGTGTTATCCTTATCTCGGAATGAACGAGGGAGAGAAGTTCATGCTTGATACCGACGGCGACGGGCTTCCCGACAAATACGAGCGTGAGAAGGGCTTGAATCCCAATTACGCCGCCGACGGAAGCACTATAACGCCGTCGGGCTATTCAAATCTTGAGCTGTTCCTTCACGGCGTTGCCGACGGTTCCATAAAGAAAGCTGATTATGAGACCGAGCCTGTGAAATAGTTTCTTGTGGCCAAATTAAAAACAAGCCGTCGCCATTGATAATCCGATAAGTATCAATGGCGACGGCTTGTTTATTCCCGACGTAGGTTTACTTTACGCCTTCAACAGTGTATCCGGCTTTCTTCAGCTGTGCCAGCAGACCACGTTCGCCGGGCAGATGGCCTGCTCCTACTGCGAAGAACGTAGCCTTTTGCTTCATTATTTCAGGCATCTGTTTCATCCAGTTGTCGTTGCGCTTGTATATCAGCGTCTCTTTCTCTTCAGGCGTACCGTCGCAAGTGTTGTTAAGTTTTGCGTCCATAGCCTTCTCTATGCCGTTAAGGTCTTGCGAGAAGAAGGCTTTTATTACGTTTTCCGTCTGTTCCTCGTTAAATTCCATGTTGTCGGCAAGGCATAGCAGCAGTTGCTTTTGGCGCTCCATAGTCATGCTTTTATACAACGTCTCTATCTGGAAGTCAATTGTTTCAAGTGCTCCAACCGACTTGCCTTTAGCTGCGGCTTCCTGCTGGAAGTATCCGTCGAAAGTTTGGGTTGGGTCGAAGCCCGTATGCTTTTTCAGGTACATGAGCAGTCCGATCTGCGTCTGCAGGGCCTGCGGGGTCAACTTTCCTATTTGCTGTGCTACCATCGGGTTGGTCATGTCCATGCCTATTATGCTTTTTAGCATGGCGTTGATGCGTGCCATTTCCTCCGCAGTGTACAGCTTGTCAATAGTCTGTCCTTCGGGAAGCATCATGGCCGCCTGTGTTTTTGTCATGTTTTCGGGCTTTGTCATCTCGGACATTATTATTTCGCCGTACACCTGCTCAGATACGTCGAGTGCCTCTTTCAGACCCTTGATGCTGTCGGTGAAAGTCACGGGGGCAAGGTGGTAAGTGCCGATTATGTACGAAGGTTTCTGCAGTCCGTTGCCTGATATTTTCCACAACAGTTGCGCTTGCGCTCCCAGCGCTACGAGCATAAGGAGCAGTGAGAAGGTGATTTTCTTCATAAAAATTCTTTTTTGTTAGATAAATAAATGCTTATTAATGGTGGTAATAGTTTCATTTTGCCACAAAGTTAGCCATTTTATCTAATAAAAAAGAATTGATTTTGTTTTTTTGCATCTTATTACAATAATTAACTAATGCGGTCGATTATTGTTCTTAAAGATGTGCAGTCAGTGCCGTAGCGTCATTTTGCGGCGGTGTCGGCCGTGTCCAGTCGTGATGCCACGAAGGCCTTAAGGTCTTCGCCCCTGAGTCCGGCCGTGATTACTTCGCCCTTGCCGTCAACTACTATCGTGAACGGTATCGACTGTATGCCGTACATTTGTGCGGCGGCGTTGTTCCAGCCCTGCAGGTCAGACAGCTGCGTCCACGTCATGCCCATTTTGTCTACGGCTTCCTTCCAGCTGTCTTTGTCCTCGTCGAGCGACACTCCTACTATGCCCAGTCCCTTGTTCTTGTATTCGGCATAGGTGCTTACCAGGCTGGGCATTTCGTGCATGCACGGTCCGCACCAACTCGCCCAAAAGTCTATTATGGTAATCTTGTGCTTGGCAAACTCGTCGGTTACGGCCACGTTGTTGCCGTCCATGTCGGTCATGGTGAAGCTGATTATCGGTGCCTTCCGCGGTTTTTCGGCTGCGGCCGCAGGCTGTTGCGCGTCGGTTGCAGGCTGCTGCCTGCCCTTATTAGGTTGGCAGGCCGTAAGCGCGAGCAACGCTACGGCCGCCAGCCATGTTCTTGTATTGATAGCCATGTCGTAATTGCCTGTCAGACAAGATATTGTGAACTGATGCTCTCGTTGTTGACCACGCGGCGTATGGTCTCGGCGAACATGTCAGCCACTGACAGCTGCTTTACCTTAGCGCAGCGGTTAGAGTAGGGTATGGAGTCGGTGAACACCATTTCCTCCAGTGCCGACTTCTGTATCCTTTCGCTTGCGGGGCCGCTCATCACGCAGTGCGACGCGCACGCCCTTACGCTTTTGGCTCCTGCCTCTTTCATTATGTCGGCGGCTTTGGTTATCGTGCCTGCCGTGTCTACCATGTCGTCGATGATCACCACGTTCTTGTCTTTTACGTCGCCGATGATCTGCATGCTCTCTACTACGTTGGCTCTTGCGCGCGTCTTGTTACAGAGCACGAGCGGGCAGCCTAAGTATTTTGCGTAGGTGTTGGCGCGCTTGCTGCCACCCACGTCGGGCGATGCTATCACGATGTCGTCGAGCTTAAGGCTCAGCAGGTAAGGCAGTATCACGCCCGAGGCGTACAGGTGGTCTACGGGTACGTCGAAGAATCCCTGTATCTGGTCGGCGTGCAGGTCCATAGTGATGAGGCGGTCTATGCCGGCCACGCGCAGCAGGTCGGCCACGAGCTTCGCTCCGATGCTCACGCGCGGCTTGTCCTTACGGTCCTGACGCGCCCACCCGAAGTAAGGTATCACGGCGTTGATGCTTTTGGCTGAGGCGCGTTTTGCGGCGTCGATCATCAGCAGCAGCTCCATCAGGTTGTCTGAGTTGGGGAATGTGCTCTGTACGAGGAACACGTCGCGTCCGCGTATCGACTCCTCATAAGACACGGCAAACTCGCCGTCAGAGAATTTCGTTATGAGGAGGTTGCCCAGCGGACAGCCTAAACTGTGGCAGATTTTTTCCGCCAAATATCTGGTGTTTGTGCCAGAAAATACCATGAAAGAGTTTTTTTCACTCATTGTTGCCTTATTTGTGTGAATATGTTTTTTAGTGATGTCCGTGTTAGTCGGCTTGCCTTCATTGCCGTTGCGGCCTGCGTGAGGCCTGTGTGCGTGCGCTTATGAGGCGGCCTTCCTTAGCTTGTCGAAGTGGCTTATCAGGTCTTTGTAGTCCGTCTCGTTGTGTATGTCGAACTTGTTCCAAAGGTCTTCGCACACCACGGCCCCTCCGAATCCAGCCTCCTTAGCCGTGCGTATGTTGTCGAGGCTTATTCCGCCAATGGCGTAGACGTGGCGGTCTATCAGTCCGCGTCGCAGTGCCGCCTCCACTTCAGCCGGCAGGGCGTCGGCGGCGAAGTCGGCTTCCATGAATGCGTAGTCGGCCTTTTTCCTCGCGGCCGCCAGCTCGTCGGCGGTGGTGCACGTCACGCCCACCTTGCCTTTGTATCCCGTCGGAGCACTTTCGGCCCCGTCGATGTGTATGCCCGCCAGCCTGTATTCGTTTTTCAGGTAATAATGGTCGTGCACGGTTATCTTGCCGTAGACCGCCTCGGGCAGCAGCGACAGCAACCTCTCGGCCAGCATGGGCGGAGCCCCCGGCTTGCGCAGGTGTAGGTCTGTCATGCCTTCGTCGAAGAGGGTGGATAGTATTTTGTCTTCCTCCACGAAGAATGACGGTTGGGTCATTATGACGAGCTTCATCGTATTTCGTTTCTGTTTCAAAATGCAAAAGTATAAAAAAAAGGCAAACCTGCAACTCTTTCGGCAATAAAAAGTTGCTTATTACCGAATAATCCCAAATCGGTCGTTAGAACGCAATACCTGAAGAAATGCCTGTTTTCACATGCTCTTCGGGCTGCTTGTGCGTTAATGTCGAGCAGAAGTCTAATCATGGCACAGTAAAAAACTGTGACAAAAGTTTTCGGTGAAATAGAAAATAAAGTGTTTTTGCATGTTAAATATATTGCACTTTATGATCGTAAATTTAACCTTTGTTTGCTGACACGTAACGGTTAAATGCTGAAAAGCACGCCTGTCGTGGCATGAAAGGCCGTGTATTGCGGTGTGATATGATGCCTTTGGAGGCATCAAATGCGGCAAATTGCAGTGTAAAAGCATGCCTTTTGCGGCGTTTTTTCGCATTTTTTATGCCACTTGGTGTATATTCTTATGTAACTATCTGATAACCAATGCGTTATGTAGAAGGCTGTATTTTGCCTTTATTCGGGCAAAATTAAAGCCTCTTCAAGAATATTCCATTCTGGAGAGGCTTAACGTGTCGGAGTCAGTCGGGCCTTCGTAGGCCCGTGCTCCGTGATGTTACGGCTTGTAGAGCTGCCCTTGATAGGCGCCGTGACGCCTCATGTAGTTGGCCAGCTTGTCGGAAAACTCGTGGTTTTTCAGTCCCCAGCGCGGAGCTATCAGCAGGTCGGCCGGGGCCTGAGAGGTGAACCTGTCGAGCACGATGTCGGGTCTGAGGCGTTGTATGTACGCTGAAAGCAGGCTTACGTATTCGTCGGGCGAATACAGGGCGAAGGGCCTCTCGGCGTATTCCTCGGCGAGTCTTGTGCCCCGTATTATCTGCAGCTGGTGTATCTTCAGCAGGTCGAGCCTCGTAGCCGACACGGCTTCGGCCTGGGCCAAAGCGTCGGCTGGGCCTTCGCCTGGCAGCCCTATTATCACGTGTCCGCCCGTAGTTATGCCCCGTCCGGCCGTCTCCTCCACCGCCCTGCGCGAGCACCCGAAGGTGTGCCCCCTGTTGATGCGGCGCAGCGTGGCGTCGTCGGTGCTCTCTATCCCGTATTCCACGATGACGAAGCACTGCCGCGCGAGGCCCGCTATGTAGTCGAGCGTTTCGCCGTCAACGCAGTCGGGGCGCGTGCCTATCACTATTCCCACCACCCCGTCGGTGGCGAGCGCTTCCTCGTACATGCGCTTCAGCTCGTCGGTGCGTCCGTAAGTGTTGGTGTATGCTTGGAAGTATGCCAGGTAGCGCATGTCGGGGTATTTCCTTGCGAAGAAGGCCTTGCCCGTCTCCAGTTGCTCCCTTATAGGCTTGCTTCGGTCGCAATACGAGGGGTTGAAGGCTTTGTTGTTGCAAAACGTGCAGCCGCCGAAGCTTATGCGGCCGTCGCGGTTGGGGCACGACAGCCCTGCGTCTACCGATATCTTCTGCACCTTAAAGGGGAAACGACTGCGCAGCCATGTCCCGAAATCGTTGTACGGCTGACATGCGTCGGCAGCCCGTGAGCCGTCATGGTCGCATGCCGTATTGTCGCTCTTCTGTCCGTATTCTTGTACGCTCAGCATGTGTAATTAATAACTTTTAATTCAGTAGTGAATGCAAATGTAATGAAAAATCACTATCTTTGTCGCAAAATAAACATAAAAAAGGACGATGAAAAAAATTATAGTCATGTGTGCGGCATTGTTCATTGCCGTGAGCGGAGCCGTGTGTGGCGAGAAACTTTCGCTGAAAGACATCACCGGCAAGACTTACGTGGCCGAACGCTTGAGCGAGGTGAAGCCCCTGGCCGACGGCGAGAGCTACGCCATGATAAGCAAGGACGGCAAGAAGATTGTGAAATATTCGTATCGCACGGGGCGACAGTCGGGCGTGCTTTTCGACGTTGACAACACCGTGGGAGAGAATATAGACGGCTTCGACAACTACATAATGAGCCCCGACGGCAAGAGGATGCTCATACAGACGAAGACCAAGATGATATACCGCCGCTCGTTTACCGCCACATATTATATATATGACATAGCCGAGCGCACGCTCGAACGTCTGTCTGACTACGGTCCGCAGCAGGTGCCGGTGTGGTCGCCCGACGGGCTGAAGGTGGCCTTCGTGCGCGACAACAACATATATCTTGTCAAGCTGCTTTATGGCAATGCCGAGAGCCAAGTGACCAAAGACGGCAAGCGTAACGAGATAATCAACGGCGTGCCCGACTGGGTGAACGAGGAGGAGTTTGCCTTCAACACAGCCCTCGCCTTCAACGCCGACGGCACGATGCTCTGCTGGATAAGGTATGACGAGAGCGCCGTGCCTATGTTCTCGCTGCAGACCTACAAGGGACTTGAGCCCGAAAACAAGGAGTATGACCAGTATCCCGGACTGTATTCGTATAAGTATCCGAAGGCCGGAGCCGTCAACTCGAAGGTTTCGGTGCTCAGCTTCGACATCCAGTCGAGGCAGACGCGCACCATGCAGCTGCCACTCGATGCCGACGGATACGTGCCGAGGATAAAGTCTACGGCCGACGCCGAGCGCATGATAGTGTACACCATGAACCGCCATCAGGACAAGCTCCGCCTTTACTCGGCCAATCCGAGGAGCACGGTGTGCAAGTTGCTGATAGAGGAAAGCGTGCCCAAGTATGTCAAGTACGAGGCTATGTCTGAGATAAAGATCACCCCGGCACACATCATCCTGCCGAGCGACAGGAGCGGATACACGCAACTTTACCTCTACAGCCTTAACGGGCAGCTGCAGCGCAGGCTTACCGACGGCGACTTCGACGTGACTGCGGTTTACGGCTACGACGAGCGTACGGGTGCCGTGTATTACCAGGCTGCCGCCAAAAGTCCGACCGACAGGGAAGTCTATGTCACCGCGAAAAACGGTAAGACCGAATGTCTCACGCCGCGTGCGGGATGGAACGCTGCCATATTCAGCACGGATTTCAAATATTACATCAACCAGTGGAGCGACTGCAACACGCCTTACGACTATTCCATTTTCACCACATCGGGCAAGAAGGTGGCTTCGCTTATCGACAATAAGCCGTTGAACGACAAGCTCGCCTCTTGCGGCTTGCCTGCTAAGGAGTTTTTCAGCTTCAAGACGTCTGAGGGCGTACAGCTTAACGGAGTTATGATCAAGCCCGCCGACTTTGATGCCGGCAAGAAGTATCCGGTGATAATGTGGCAGTACAGCGGCCCTGGCAGCCAGCAGGTTGTCAACTCCTGGAACATCGGTTCGATGGGCAACGGTGCCATGTTCGACCAGTATCTCGTGCAGCAGGGCTTCATCCTCGTGTGCGTAGACGGACGTGGCACGGGCGGCAGAGGCTCTGAGTTTGAGAAGTGCACATACCTTAATCTCGGCCAGCTTGAGTCGAAAGACCAAGTTGAGACAGCCTTGTATCTCGGCACCCTTCCTTATGTCGACAAAGACAACATAGGCATTTGGGGCTGGAGTTACGGCGGATTCAACACCCTTATGAGCATGAGCGAAGGGCGCGGAGTGTTTAAGGCCGGCGTAGCCGTTGCTCCACCAACCAGCTGGAAATATTATGATACGGTCTATACAGAGAGATACATGCGCACTCCTAACGAGAACCCGTCAGGATACGGTGTTTGTCCGATCAGCCGTGCGGCTGACCTGCACGGGGCGTTGCTCATCTGCCAGGGCCTTGCCGACGACAACGTGCATCCGCAGAACGTCTTTGAGTACACCGAGGCACTCGTGCAAGCCGACAAGGATTTTAAGATGAACGTTTACACCAACCGCAACCACAGCATCTTCGGCGGTAATACGAGGAACCACTTGTTCAGGCAGATTACGCAGTTCTTTGTCGACAATCTGAAATAAAACGTGATTACATATACAAAAAAAGACAAATGAAAACAACTAAATCTATTTATTCTTTGGCGCTCGGCTTGCTGCTTGCGCCGTTCTCGGCTAACGCCGACAATGTGACCGTTACCGTATCAAATAGCGACGATGTGCAGCGTCAGGAGCTTGTAGAGGTTCCAGTCAGCGACGTTTACGCTAAACTCGGGATAAAGCAAGGCGAAAGTTTCATCGTGAAAAACTCTCTCGGCCAGCAAGTGGCATACCAGGTGTCTTATGACGGTAAGCTGCTCATCGACGCAAGCGTGCGCCCGCGCGGCACTGCCGACTTTACCATAATGCCCGGTACGCCGAAGCCTATGAAGACGTTTGTCACCGGCAGGCAGTATCCGGAGCGCGTTGACGACATCGCATGGGAGAACGACCGCACGGCTTACCGTGTTTACGGACCAGCGTTGCAGCGCACCGGAGAGCAGGCGTTTGGCATAGACGTATGGGTGAAGAACACTCCCGACCTTGAGGTGGAGAAGCGTTACGCCACTGAATTGTCAAACCATCCGAAGATACAGGAGCTTAAGCAGGCCGGCAAGACCGAAGAGGCTTTAGAGATGGAGCAGGAGACAACTTACCACTTCGACCACGGTTACGGTCTCGATTGCTACAAGGTGGGCCCGACACTCGGCTGCGGCGCTCCGGCTTTGATGAGCGGCGACGATATGATTCTTCCGTATTGTTACAATACTTACAAGATTCTTGACAACGGTCCGTTCCGATTCACCGTGCAGCTTGATTACAACCCGTTCACCGTCGGCGACGATAAGAACGTGGTTGAGCACCGCATCATCAGCTGCGACAAGGGCAGCAATTTCTGCAAGATGACCGTGTGGTATGAGGGGTTGACGAAGCCTTGCGACATGGCGGCAGGCTTGGTGATCCACAGCGAGGATACGCAGAGCTTGGTGTTCGGCAAAAATTACGTGCTGTATGCCGACCCGACCGACAACCCGACGAAGCAGAACTTCCAGATTTACGTCGGCGTATTGTTCCCCAACGGAGTGAAGGCTACCAAGAAGATGATGTATGACACGCCGTCAAACGGGAACGCAGGTCACGGCGTAGGCGTCATAACATATCAACCTAATGAGAAATACACGTATTACTTCGGTTCCGCATGGAGCAAGAACGACGTGCGGACACTGAACGAATGGAAGTTGCGCTCGGAAGAGACGCTTAAGGCTTTGCAGACACCTTTGAAGGTTTCTATTAAATAAACATAATATTTGTTGACTTTAAATCTAATGCAATGAAGAAATTATTGTTAGGAGACGAAGCCATTGCCCAAGCTGCCATAGACGCAGGCTTGAGCGGAGTTTATGCTTATCCCGGTACACCGTCGACCGAAATTACGGAGTATATCCAGAACTCAGCGGTCGCTAAGGAGCGTAACATCCATAGGAAATGGTCTGTTAATGAGAAAACGGCAATGGAGGAGGCCCTCGGCATGTCGTTTATGGGGAAGAGGGCTTTGGTTTGCATGAAGCACGTCGGCCTGAACGTGTGTGCGGATCCGTTCGTAAATTCAGCCATGACGGGAACTAACGGCGGAGTAGTGGTGCTCGTGGCCGACGACCCGTCGATGCATTCTTCGCAAGATGAGCAGGACAGCCGCTTCTATGCCAAGTTTGCCATGGTGCCGTGTCTGGAACCGTCTAACCAGCAGGAAGCCTATGACATGGTGTTCTTCGCCTTTGATTACAGTGAGCGTATGCATCTGCCCGTATTGATGCGCGTTACTACGAGAATGGCACACAGCAGGGCGGTGGTTGAGATCCGTGACGCGGCAATGGAGCAGAAGGCTATGAATTTCGACGCGAAGCCGAGTGACTGGGTGCTTCTGCCTGCTATGGCACGCCGCCGCAACGACATTGTTACGGCGCAGCAGAAAGAGCTGGAGCAAGACTCCGTTGACAGTTGTTATAATAAGTTTGTCGACGGTTCAGACCATTCGCTCGGTATAGTTACGGGTGGCATCGGCATCAATTACCTTAATGAATGTTATCCAGACGGATGTCCTTATCCTGTGTTGAAGATCAATCATTACCCGTTGCCTAAGAAGTTGTTGCGTAAGATGACCGAAGAATGTGACAACGTGCTCGTGATTGAAGAGGGACAACCATTCATCGAAGACATCCTTAATGGCGTAATGCCTGGCAATTCAGTAATCAAGGGCAAGCTGACGGGCGACCTTCCGCGCACCGGCGAGTTGACTCCCGACATCGTGAGGAAGGCTTTGGGTGCCGTCTCTGATGACTGTTACGCCCCGAGCGAGAATGTTGTTCCGCGTCCGCCGGCACTTTGTCAAGGCTGCGGACACAGGGACGTGTATGCGGCTTTGAACGAAGTGCTTGAAGATTATCCTAACGCAAGGGTGTTCGGCGATATCGGATGTTACACGTTGGGAGCGTTGCCGCCGTACAAGGCTTTGCATTCCACGGTCGACATGGGTGCGAGCATAACGATGGCTAAGGGTGCTTCGGATGCAGGACTGTGGCCTGCCGTAGCCGTAATAGGCGACTCTACGTTCACTCATTCGGGCATGACCGGACTGCTTGACGCCATCAATGAGAATGCAGACATTACCGTGATAATAAGCGATAACCTGACTACGGCCATGACCGGAGGGCAGGACTCTGCCGGCACGAACAAGCTGGAGGCGATATGTCGCGGCTTAGGGCTTGACAACGAGCATCTCAAGACCGTAGTGCCATTGCCGAAAAACATGCCTGAGATAACGAGAATCTTGCGTGAAGAAATAGAATACCACGGTGTCAGCGTGATAATTCCGTGCCGCGAATGCATGCAGACATTGCAAAGACACATCAGGGAAAAGAAACAGAAAGGAGGGCAGACAAAATGAAAACGGACATAATTCTTTGCGGAGTAGGCGGACAAGGCATACTCTCTATCGCTACAATAATAGGTGAAGCAGCTCTGCGTGAAGGGCTTAACATCAAGCAGGCCGAGGTGCACGGAATGTCGCAACGCGGCGGCGACGTACAGAGCAACCTGCGCATATCGTCGTCACCGATACACAGCGACCTTATCGCCAAAGGCTCGGCAGACGTGATAATATCAATGGAACCGATGGAGGCTTTACGCTATCTGCCATATCTTAATAAGGAGAACGGGTGGATAATCACGTCGAGCGCGCCGTTCGTCAACATTCCTAATTATCCTGACATTGAGAAGATCAAGGCTGAATACGCCAAGATGAGAAACGTAGTGTCGATAGATATCGAGGCTCTCGCTAAAGACAACGGCATCCCGCGTTCGGCCAATGTCATACTGCTTGGTGCGGCGTTGGGAGCCATCGGCATAGACCGCGATAAGATCGAGAACGCCATAAGGAGCGTCTTCGGCCGCAAGGGAGAGAGCGTGGTTGAGGCCAACATCAAGGCCCTTGCCATTGGTATTGATTGTTTTAGCAAACATGGGGACAAGTGAAATTTAGGCAATATGCAGCAGACACCAATTAATAAGGAACTTGTTGACAACGCCATAAAAGACTTTGGCATACAGGATTTTGAGAAAGCCACGATACGCGAGGTGAAGTCTGTGGCGGCTTATGCCGAAAGGGAGTCGGGTGTTGAGTTCATAAAGCTGGAGATGGGCATCCCCGGCCTGCCCGCATCGCATGTCGGCGTAGAGGCGCAGATTAAGGCTTTGCAAGACGGCATTGCGCATTCTTATCCCGACATTCAGGGCTATCCCGTGCTAAAGAGCGAGGCGTCGCGCTTCGTCAAGGCGTTTATCGGAGTTGACGTATCGGCTGAAAGCTGCGTGCCTGTATGCGGAAGCATGCAGGGCACGTTCGCTGCGTTTCTTACCTGTTCGCAGGCTGATAAGCGTAAAGACACTGTGCTCTTCATAGACCCGGGCTTCCCCGTGCAGAAGATGCAGCTGCAGGTGCTCGGAGTGAAGTATGAAACGTTCGACGTTTACGACTTCCGAGGAGATAAGCTCGGCGAAAAACTTGAGAGTTATCTTAGCAAAGGTAATATCTGCGCCATTGTTTACAGCAACCCCAACAATCCTTCGTGGATTTGCTTTAACGAGGACGAGCTGAAGACTATCGGCACTCTTGCCACCAAGTATGACACCGTGGTGATGGAAGACCTCGCTTATTTCGCAATGGATTTCCGCAAGCAGTTGAGCGTTCCGTTCCAGCCTCCTTATCAGGCAACCGTTGCCCGCTACACGGACAACTACATGCTGCTGATAAGCGGCAGCAAAGCATTCAGCTATGCGGGCGAGCGTATCGGCGTGGTATGCATCAGCGACAAGCTCTTCCGCCGTCATTACGACGACTTGGGAGCAAGATACGAGGGCTTGCCATTCGGCCTTGTCTTCTCTACGCGCATGCTTTACGCCCTGTCGTCAGGTACGAGCCATAGCGCCCAATATGCGATGGCGGCCATGCTTAAGGCCGCATCCGACGGCGATTACGACTTCCGCGGAGATATTAGCGTATACGGCAGGCGTGCCCGTAAGTTGAAGGAAATCTTCCGCAAGCACGGCTTTTACATCGTTTACGACAAGGATTTGGACGAAGACATTGCCGACGGTTTCTATTTCACGATAGGCTATCCGGGCATGACGGGTGGCGAACTCGCCCATGAACTCATGTATTACGGTGTGAGTGCCATCTGCCTTGTCACCACAGGCAGCCATCAGAACGGTCTCCGCGTATGTACTTCATTCATCGAAAACCGCCAGATGGAAGAGCTTGACAGGCGCATGGCCGTGTTCGAGGAGAACAACAACGTGAATTAAGAGTTAAGAACTAAGAGTTAAGAAAAATACCCTTGCGGCAATAAACCGGCAAGGGTATTTTTCTTAACTCTTAATTTTTTAATTCTTCACTTATAGAAATATTGCCCCTTATATTTTGTCCTGTTGCCGTATTCAATGGCGTGGGTAGGGCAGTGGTGGTAGCATGAGAAGCATGCGAGACACGAGCCGTCGAGGTTCCATGTCGGCTTGCCGTGTTCGTCGGGGGTTACGTTTCCTATGGGACACGCCTTGACGCACGCGCCGCATTTTACGCATTTGTCGGCCGTCACACGGAAAGGCTTGTCGGTTATCATGTATTTCGTGAACACGCCGCCTATCAGACGGCTGTTGATGCGCGGCCAGTGCCCAATGTCGAGGTCTTCAGTGCCTTGCCTTTTCGCCGTTATCGCCTCGATGGCCTTTTTCAACTTTGTGGCGGCTTTATCTTTTTTACGTTTTTCGTTTTCGGGCTTGTCTACGTCCATGAACGGCAGTCCGACATACGACTCGGGCATCAGCAGCGAGAAAGCACAGTCGAGCCTTATGCCGCGAGCCTTGAGGTCGGCTCTCATTATGTCAATGGTTTCGCCGATAGTGTCTCCGGCCGTGCACAGCGCATAGCAGTAGTGGCCGTCGGCTTCGCTTATTTCAAGCCTTCTTACGAAGTCGCGCACAATCTTAGGCGGTCGCCAGCCGTGTACGGGAAAACAAAACCCTATGCGTTCGTCGCCGTCGAGCGTGTAGCTTGTTTCGCCGCTTTCAGTCTCGGCCATGTTTATCATCCGTTCGCCGGTAGCCTTGCTTATGGCTTCAGCCGCCCACTTAGTGTTGCCTGTGCATGAAAGGTAGAAAATCATGATAAGGATGTTTTGGTTGGGTGCAAAGATAATGTAAGTCTACTGGAATGCAAAATAAAAGCGGATGAAACGAACTTTTATTTTCATTTTAAAGATAATGTAAAAATCTTGATGACGAGAAAAATGCCGCTGCTCTTTACATTCGCGTGACATTGGCGCACCTCTGATTCTTGATCGTCTTGTAAAACGTTGACAGTCAGTCTGTTGTCACTCGTTTTGCAAAAGGCCTCGTTTTGTCTTGTGAAATGTGGTTTCTTGCAGCGTGAAAGGTTACCTTTTGCGGCGTGATAAGTGGCTTCCGGTAAACCTTTGGATTTTGGCATGAACGCAAGCCAAGGAGGAAGCCCGATGAGACCGGTTGGGGTTAAATTAGTTAAATTATATAAGGTGTCGCCGCGTTTGTCGCATATTATGCTTATTTTTGTAGAGCCTTGAGGCGGCGCAGGCACGCATGCGCCGCACGTTTAGCCTTAATTTGACTTAAAACTAAGATGAAGACCAACCTGCGTATCCAGCTTTACCCCATGTTGCGGCTGGCGCTGTTTATTATCGTGGGCATCGTCGTCGGCGAGAAAACTTACGGCCAAGTGTCATCAGTCGCTTGGTTTTCGGCCTTTGCCTTGTCTGTGGCGGCGGCGCTTTTGCTGCGAAGATACGGCGTGGCCCAGAGCGTTGCGCTGTTTCTTGCGTCGGCGTTCATCGGCGGATGCCTTACCGTGTCAGAGCTGTCGAGCGTCGGAAGGGCATTGCCCGGCCGCGGCGTAGGATATTCGGCGGTAATAGTAGGCAGTCCCGAGGCCGTCGGAAAGACGGTGCGTTGCGACGCAATAGTCACCGGCATCGGTCGTCCGTTTAAGGTCAAGGCGTCATTTCTCCGCGACAATAGGGCCGAGAGCCTTAAGCCAGGCTACGGTATCAAGGCCTTTTCTGAATTTGAGAGGCCGGCGAGTTATCCGGGGGCCGACTTCGATTACGGCCGATATCTGCTTTACCACGGATATTCAGCCACTACGTTTATCAGGGCAGACGAGTGGCGGCTGGAGGCCGTCTCTCTTAGGGATTTGCCACTCTTGTGGCGTGTCAGGATATCGGCGTTGGCCTTTCGTGCCAAGCTGCTTGACGACTTCAGGCGGCTCGGCTTCAGCGGCAACGGCTATGCCGTGCTGACGGCTATGACCCTCGGCGAGCGGGTGTCCATGCCCGATAGTCTTATCGACGACTATTCCGTCTCCGGGGCGTTGCATGTGTTGTCGTTGTCAGGCCTTCATCTCGGCATCATTTATTCCATCTTGTCGTTCGTATTCCTGCGTAGGCGGCGTTGGCTTGTCGTGCAGGTTACGGTCGTGTGCGCCGTATGGGCCTACGTGTTCATCGTAGGCTTGCCCGTGTCGGCCGTGCGCTCGGCCGTAATGCTTACGTTGTGTTCGTTTACGACGTTGCTCAACCGCGACAACATGTCGCCAAACTCGCTCGCCTTAGCCGCCGTGGCGGTGCTTCTTTGCAGTCCGCTTAACCTTTACGACGTAGGCTTCCAGATGTCGTTCGTCTCAGTCTTGTTCATCGTCTTGCTTTACCGTCCGCTGTATTCCGCCTTGCCCGGGCGCGCAAAGAGGATGTTCTTAGTCCGCGACGTTTGCAGCATGACCATAGTGTCCGTGGTGGCACAGATAGGAGTGGCGCCTCTGGTGGCGTTTTATTTCGGCCGTTTTTCGTGCTATTTCCTGTTGGCCAATTTTGTCGTGATACCCGTCTCGTTCCTTATTCTTTGCGGGGCCGTGCTGGTGGTGTGCGCGAGTGGTGTGCCGTGGTTTCAGGAGCTGTTGTGCCACTGGCTGTCGTGGCTGGTCGACTTTATGAATGCCGGTGTCACGTTCGTGGCTTCATTGCCGGGTGCGAGCGTTGAAGGTGTCAGGCTCAACTTTGTTCAGCTGGCGATGATCTATGTGGCCGTAGCCTCCGTCTGCATCCTCGTGACGTACCTACGCAAGATGCGCTCGCTCAATGCATTTAAGAAGCCTCAAGGCCTGTAAACACTAAATTCCTGCGGATTTAATTGCGTATGTCAAAATAAAAGTGTAATATTGCACTTCGGTAAAACCACGGATTAAAACAACAATCTACATGAACGGAGAATATTGGCAGCCCGAGCTTGAGACCATGCCGCGCGGCGAGTTGAGACGCTTGCAGGCCGCAAAGCTGAGGCGCACTGTGGAGATAGCGCTCAGGTCGCCCTTTTACGGGCGCAGGCTGCGCGAGGCAGGCGTAACGCCTGAGGCTATAAGCAGCGTGGACGACATACGGAAGATACCCTTCACCACGAAGCGGGACCTGCGCGACAATTACCCGTTCGGCCTTGTTTGCGGCGACATGAAGGATGCTGTGCGGATACACTCGTCGAGCGGCACCACCGGACATCCTACGGTAGTGGTGTATTCACGGCACGACATAGACTCGTGGGCTAACATGGTGGCGCGCAACATGTATATGGTGGGATGCCGCGACGCCGACGTGTTTCAAAACAGTTCGGGCTACGGGATGTTCACCGGAGGGCTGGGATTCCAGTACGGAGCCGAGAAACTGGGAGCCACCACCGTGCCAGCTGCGGCCGGCAACAGCAAGAGGCAGATAATGTTCATACGCGATTTCGGCACCACCTGCCTGCATGCCATACCTAGCTACGCCGTCAGGCTCGCCGAGGTGTTCCGTGAGGAAGGCATTGATCCGCGCAGCACTAAGCTGCACACGCTATTCATCGGGGCCGAGCCGCATACCGAAGAGCAGCGCAGGCGCATAGAGGACTTGCTCGGCGTGAAGGCATATAACAGCTTCGGCATGACCGAGATGAACGGTCCAGGCGTGGCGTTTGAGTGCAAATACCAAGACGGCATGCACCTTTGGGAAGACAATTACATTGTCGAGATAGTAGATCCTGACACGCTCGAGCCTGTGCCCGACGG
Organism: uncultured Prevotella sp.; assembly: GCA_944319945.1. Taxonomy (GTDB): domain Bacteria; phylum Bacteroidota; class Bacteroidia; order Bacteroidales; family Bacteroidaceae; genus Prevotella. Next base: position 9,471 of record CALUFN010000011.1, on the reverse strand, counting down.
CGAGTACGGCGAGATGGTGCTCACTACGCTCGACCGTACCATGATGCCCATACTGCGTTACCGCACGAGAGACCTCACGCGCATACTGCCGGGTGCATGCAAGTGCGGCAGGACCCACCGGCGCATAGACCGCATAAAGGGGCGCACTGACGACATGTTCATCATCAAGGGCGTAAACGTGTTCCCAATGCAGGTGGAGAAGATATTGGCCGGATTCCCAGGTTTGGGCAGCAATTACCTGATAACTCTCGACTCGGTGGCCGACAACGACGTGATGACCGTAGAGGTAGAGCTTGACGACATGCCTACAGACGTTTATTCGGAATTGCAGAAAATGACTAAAGCCATCCAGCGTGCGTTGAAAGACGAGATATTGCTCACGCCGAAAGTGAAGCTGGTGAAGAAGGGCTCGCTGCCCGTGAGCGACGGCAAGGCAGTGCGCGTTAGTGACTTGCGCGACGGGCGCTGTTCGTAAGACTGATAATTATTGTTATTCGCAAATATATTTATGAGAACTCTTATACTCATTTTTGTTTTTTTATTGGGCATGCAGTGCGTTAAAGCCCAAAAGTCTGTTAAGGACCTTTTGGCCACCATTCCTGAGAGCGTAGTTCCGTATTTGACTGCCGAACAGGCGGCGGAGCTTGTCAAGTTTACCGACGAGTCGAAGGCTGCGAGCGTTAAAAACGCTTTGAACGGCACAACGTCTGTAGACACGCTGGCCGCTGATTTCGCCTCGCTTAAGCTCAACGGCGTAACCGACATGCAAGTCAGGCTGTTGCCGCTTGGCGACACGGCCCAAGTGGTGTGTGTCATAAAGACCGTCAACAAGCCCGTGCCCGAAAGCACGGTGAAGTTCTATACGACTGATTGGAAGCAGCTCGATTCACATTTCAACCTGCCTGACGGTGGGGATGCCTGCCTGATGATGTCGATGCTGACACATCGTCCCGACACCATGCCCGAGACCAGGTTTGACGAATTATGCAAGTATCTTGATCCGATAATCGTAAGTGCCGACTTCTCAAACATAGGGCAGGGCCTTACGTATAGCCTAAGCCTTCCTTTCATTCAGAAAGGAGATATGGATGAAATAAAATCAATAATAAGGCAAAAATTCTTTAAATGGCAAGCTGGTTTATTTAAAGAATGTTAATTTACGGCATTTTGCTCGAAATAATTTTGCAGGAAAGCAAAAAATGTCTACCTTTGCACTGTGTTTTTCATGGTATTAGATTATTAAGGTTAATAAAAAGATTGGTTGTCGTGAGACAATCAATTTTTTTTGTTATATACCCATGTTGTTTTTCTATGTCGGCGGTTTTACACTGTAAAAGACAACCTCTTGTAGGCGCGTCGATGACAAGCGAAAACCGAAAGCAAAAGCCACTGAAATGTAAAAAACGAAAGTTCCGATCATAAAGAGATACCAATAATTCCGCCAAAGGTGATAATAAAATAAGGTGGAGTTTACAATCTGCAGCAACGGCTGATGTCTCAATCAACTCCGCATCAACCGTTATTCGGCAAGATAACCACCATTATCAGGCCATAATTATGCGATTATGAGATAAAAATTCGGTAAAAATTTGCGTAAACGGTAAAAATGCATTATCTTTGCACCGCAAAACAAAACAATGGTACCTTGGCCGAGCGGTTAGGTAACGGTCTGCAAAACCGTGTAGAGCAGTTCGACTCTGCTAGGTACCTCGTCAAATGGGGGCATGTCGTTTCGGCATGTCCTTTTTTTTATCGCTAAAAGTACCATTACATTCGGGGGCAGCGGATGATTTTGGTTGGCGATAGGATTTCTCAAGCATATTGAGTAGCTTTGCTGTATGAAAGCAGATGACCTCCTCAGAGCCATCCTTCCGGATGTGCTGATAGACATTTCGACGTGGCGAACTTCGAGAGGCAAAAGCCATGTCTTGAAGGCTTGAAGGACGCTATTTGAAACCGTAATCATCGCCGTGCCGCTAAAAACGACTCCGCTAACGTTTTTTTATTGTGTCGTTTTATCCCTCGGCACTGTCCTTATTCGGTAAAAAACATTAACTTTGCATCCGTATTTACGGCTGCGGACGCAGGCTGAGCCTTGCGGCCGGGCACAAATCAACTGATTAACAATACGATTATGAACGCTACTTTTAAACATCTTTTCATTGTATTTATTACGGTCTTACCGACGGTTCTCACTGCGGCATGCAGCGACGACGACGGCACTATTGTGGCCGAAGCCAAACAATATTACCCCAAAGCCCCTGATTATACGGACGCCTCCATGTGGTTTAAGCAAGAGAATGACAAGGACGGAGACGGGGCCGACGTGTTTTATCTTGTGTCTACATGGGAAACCGACTGGACTACGGCCGACGGCACCGTATGTCATTACGCCGACGTGTACAATGAAAACCATAGGGCCGATATGGATAAGGAGATAAGCCGTATAGCCGAATACATGGGAGAAGGCAACAACTTTTATTCTCCGTATTACCGGCATATTACGATCGAAGGATGGGCCACGCTCAACGAGGACACGATAAGCAACCGTTTCAGCATGTCCATGACTGACGTTAAGAACGCTTTCGACCTTTTCATGAAAAACCGGAAACCCGGACGTCCGTTCATACTGGCCGGCTTCAGTCAGGGCGGTAAGGCCGTGGTGGAGCTGCTTAAGTACATGCCGAAGAGCATGCATGAATATTTGGTAGCGGCTTACGTGCTTGGGTATAAGGTTACGCCGTCGGACACGTCCGCCACGACGAACATCCGCGCGGCGCAGGGGGCAGACGACACGGGCGTGACGATCTGTTACAACTCGGTGTCTGACGTGAGTTATATTAAGCCTGTAGTGGCGGCACCGTGCGCAATGTGCATCAATCCGGTGAGCTGGCGCACCGACGACACGCCGGCCACGCTGCACGACACCATCACGGTGACAGTAGCTCCTGACTACCACGTGCTCGTGCTTAAGGGCTACAGCGGCAGCGAGTATGCACCGATTATGGGATTTCTCAACGTGGGCGATTTTCACGGTTGCGAGCCGTGGCTCTACCAGGAATGCCTGCGCGAGAACATACAGCGGCGCATACGGGCGTATTATGCCGGTAAGTGAACAGCCGGCATGCGACTAAGATAAAACAATGTAAAAATAAGTAAAAAACAAGAGTTTTTGCAATGTTCGGTTTGCAAATAAAGAATAAAATACTATCTTTGCAGAAATAATAGCCGCACTAACGGCCACGAAACAAACCGGAAACGAATGGAAGCCTTCTTTCGCACACATACTTACTTGGTTGAGCACACTAACGCTCCGGTACGCCGCCAGCTGATGGACGAGATAAACTGGGACGACAGGCTCATCGGCATAAAGGGCACGCGTGGAGTGGGGAAGACTACATTCCTGCTTCAGTATGCTAAGGAGCACTTCGCCGCCGACGACCGGCGCTGCCTTTACGTCAACATGAACAACTTTTACTTTCAAGGCCGCGGCATTGCCGATTTTGCCGGAGAGTTTTGCAAAAACGGAGGTAAGGTGCTGCTCATAGACCAAGTGTTCAAGGAGCCTAACTGGAGCAAGGAGTTGCGCGTGTGCCATGACAGGTATCCCGAGCTGAAGATAGTGTTCACGGGAAGCAGCGTGATGCGGCTGAAGGAGGAAAACCCCGAACTGAGCGAAATAGTGAAAAGCTATAACCTCAGGGGATTCTCGTTCCGCGAGTTCGTCAACCTTACGGCCGGCACGCACTTCAGGGCTTACACGTTAGACGACATTCTCAGGAACCACGAGCATATTACGCGGCGCATATTGCCTGAGGTTTCGCCTAATAAGTATTTCCCGTTATACTTGCACCACGGATTTTATCCGTTCTTTCTCGAGAACCGTAATTTCTCAGAGAATCTGCTTAAGACGATGAACATGATGACCGAGGTGGACATACTGCTGATAAAACAAATCGAACTGAAATATCTTACGAAGATAAAGAAACTTTTTTACCTGCTTGCCGTAGACGGTCCGCAGGCGCCCAACGTAAGCCAGCTTGCCAACGACATAGAGACTAGCCGGGCCACGGTGATGAATTACATAAAATACCTTGCCGAAGCGAGACTGATCAACGTGATTTACCCCGTGGGGCAGCAATACCCCAAGAAACCGAGCAAGGTGATGATGCACAACCCCAACCTGATGTACGCCATTTACCCGATAAAGGTAGAGCAGCAAGACATCATGGAGACGTTTTTCGTAAACTCGCTGTGGAAGGACCACGCCGTGAACCAGGGCGGCAAGGAAAACTATTACATAATCGACGGGCGCAAGAAGTTCAGGATTTGCGACGCGTCGGGCAACGGCAAGATTAGGATGAATCCCGACACCGTCTACGCAAGATACAACACCGAGATAGGCAAGGACAACCAGATACCTTTATGGCTTTTCGGATTCCTATATTAAACTAACATATACATTAACATTAACGTTTTATTAAAATGGCTAAAGAAAAAAAGTTTATCACTTGTGATGGTAATGAAGCAGCCGCACATATAAGCTATATGTTCAGCGAGGTTGCAGCCATTTACCCTATCACTCCGTCGTCTCCGATGGCGGAGCACGTTGACGAATGGGCCGCAAAAGGACGTAAGAACCTCTTCGGACAGACGGTTTCCGTTCAGGAAATGCAGTCCGAGGGTGGTGCCGCAGGCGCAGTGCACGGCTCTCTCCAGGCCGGTGCCCTGACCACGACGTTCACTGCGTCTCAGGGATTGCTCCTCATGATACCTAACATGTACAAGATTGCCGGCGAGCTTCTGCCTTGCGTATTCGACGTTTCTGCACGTTCAATCGCAACAAACACCTTGTGCATATTCGGCGACCACTCCGACGTGATGGCTTGCCGCCAGACTGGCTTCGCAATGCTCTGCGAAGGCTCTGTGCAAGAGGTTATGGACCTGACGGCTGTTGCACACTTGGCTTCATTGAAGACATGGGTGCCGTTCATCAATTTCTTCGACGGCTTCCGCACTTCACACGAATACCACAAGATCGAGCTTCTTGAGAACGAGGACATCGCACCGCTGGTTGACATGGAAGACGTTAAGCGTTTCCGCGAGCGCGCGCTCACTCCTGAGCGCCCCGTAACGCGAGGAACGGCCGACAATCCCGAGACATTCTTCTCACGCCGCGAGTCTTGCAACAAGTATTATGAAAACGTACCCGAGGTAGTAGAACACTACTTGGGCGAGATCAGCAAGATCACAGGCCGTGAATACCACCTCTTCTCATATTACGGAGCTGACGACGCAGACCGCATCATCATACTCATGGGTTCAGCTACCGAAGCCGCCCGCGAAGCCATTGACTACCTCAACGGCAAGGGCGAGAAGGTCGGCATGATTTCAGTTCACCTGTATCGTCCGTTCTCTGTAAAGCACCTGCTGGCAGCAGTTCCTTCGACTGTTAAGCGCATCGCCGTGCTCGACCGCACAAAAGAGCCCGGCGCAGAAGGCGAGCCTCTGTATCTTGACGTTAAGAGCGCTTTCTACGACGTTGAGAACAAGCCGCTCATCGTAGGCGGACGCTACGGTATCGGCAGCAACGACACTACTCCGGCACGCATCATCTCAGTGTTCGACAACCTGAAACTCAATGAGCCGAAGAACCACTTCACACTGGGTATCGTAGACGACGTAACGTTCACGTCGCTGCCTCCTGTTGAAGAAATCGCACTCGGCGGCGAAGGCATGTTCGAGGCTAAGTTCTACGGACTCGGCGCCGACGGTACCGTAGGCGCAAACAAGAACTCGGTCAAGATCATCGGCGACAACACCGACAAGCACTGCCAGGCATACTTCTCTTACGACTCAAAGAAGTCAGGCGGCTTCACATGTTCGCACCTCCGCTTCGGCGACAGTCCCATACGTAGCACGTACTTAGTAAATACGCCTAACTTCGTGGCTTGCCACGTACAGGCTTACCTCCACATGTACGACGTAACTCGCGGACTCCGCAAGGACGGAACGTTCCTGCTTAACACTATTTTCGAGGGTGACGAGCTTGTAAACTTCATCCCGAACAAGGTTAAGCGTTATTTCGCACAGAACAACATCACCGTTTATTACATCAACGCAACCAAGATAGCGCAGGAGATAGGACTGGGCAACCGCACCAACACTATCCTCCAAAGCGCATTCTTCCGCATCACGGGCGTTATTCCAATCGACCTCGCCATCGAGCAGATGAAGAAGTTCATCGTCAAGTCTTACGGAAAGAAGGGCCAGGACGTTGTCGACAAGAACTACGCAGCTGTTGACCGTGGCGGCGAATACAAGCAGCTTACCGTTGATCCGGCATGGGCCAACTTGCCTGACGACGTTGTGGTTGAAGACGACGCTCCCGCATTCGTAAAGGAACTTGTTCGCCCGATAAACGCACAGGCCGGCGATTTGCTCAAGATTTCAGACTTCACGAAGCACAATACCGTTGACGGTACATGGCAGAACGGTACGGCTGCTTACGAGAAGCGTGGTGTTGAGGCCTTCGTTCCGAAATGGGATGCAGAGAACTGTATCCAGTGTAACAAGTGTGCTTACGTTTGTCCTCACGCAGCCATCCGTCCGTTCGTGCTCAACGACGACGAGCTTAAGGGCTTCAACGGCACCACGCTCGAGATGAAAGCTCCTGCGGCAATGAAGGGTATGCACTTCGTCATCGAACCGAGCGTGCTCGACTGTCTCGGATGCGGCAACTGTGCAGACGTATGTCCGGGCAATCCGAAGAAGGGCAAGGCTCTTACGATGGTTCCATTCGCAGGTGACGACGAGGAAGCCGCACGTTGGGATTATCTCGTTAAGAACGTTAAGAGCAAGCAAAACTTGGTTGACATCAAGTCGAACGTTAAGAACTCACAGTTCGCCCAGCCGTTGTTCGAGTTCTCAGGCGCATGCTCAGGCTGCGGTGAGACTCCTTACGTTAAGCTGATTTCACAGCTCTTCGGCGACCGTGAAATGATTGCCAACGCTACAGGTTGCTCTTCTATTTATTCTGCATCAGTACCTTCTACGCCTTACTGCACGAATGAAAATGGACAAGGCCCTGCTTTTGCAAACTCCTTGTTTGAAGACTTCTGCGAGTTTGGCATGGGTATGGTGCTTGCAAATAAGAAGATGAAAGAGCGCATCACCATGTTGCTGACTGAAGCTATCGCTAAAGATGACACACCTGCTGAGTTCAAGGCTGCAGCCCAGGAATGGATTGCAGGTAAGGACGATGCCGACGCGTCAAAGGCGGCAGCAGCCAACCTGAGACCGCTCATTGAGGCAGGCGCTGAAGCAGGATGCGAAATCTGCAAGGAATTGAAGACCCTCGACCACTACCTCGTAAAGCGCAGCCAGTGGATAATCGGCGGCGACGGTGCTTCTTACGACATCGGCTACGGCGGTCTTGACCATGTAATAGCAAGCGGCGAAGACGTTAACATCCTCGTACTCGACACTGAGGTTTACTCTAACACTGGCGGACAGTCGTCAAAGGCTACTCCTCTCGGCGCAATCGCACAGTTTGCAGCCCAAGGCAAGCGCATCCGCAAGAAAGACCTCGGACTCATGGCTACGACATACGGCTACGTTTACGTTGCACAAATCGCCATGGGCGCAGACAACGCACAGTGCCTGAAGGCTATCCGCGAAGCAGAGGCTTACAACGGACCTTCGGTGATCATCGCTTACGCTCCGTGTATCAACCACGGCCTTAAGGCTAAGGGCGGCATGGGCAAGAGCCAGGCCGAGGAGGCTAAGGCCGTTGAGTGCGGATACTGGCACTTGTGGCGTTACAACCCCGAACTGGCTGAGCAAGGCAAGAATCCGTTCACTCTCGACTCTAAGGAGCCTGATTGGAGTAAGTTCCACGACTTCCTCCTCGGCGAGGTTCGCTACCTCTCAGTAAAGAAGGCTTATCCTAACGAGGCTGAAGAGCTGTTCGCTGAAGCCGAGCGCATGGCCAAACTGCGTTACAAGAGCTACATCCGCAAGTCTAAGGAAGACTGGAGCGATGAGGCTTAAGCCTGAAACCATAATGCTTAAGCATTAGATAACAAATAAGAGTTAAGATTGTAACTTACAAATCATTAAGTTATAAATCTTAACTCTTATTTTTTACTCATGGCTTTACACGTGTTACCTGTAAATAAAATACCTGCAATTACGTCCGCAGGCATACTTGTCGAAAAGCTCGACTAAATATTCAGCATTCGCCTTCACGCTACGTTCGTGTCCATCGTACCCGTTGACAAGAATGAGAACACGGTGCGTATCCATACAAATCTTCGTGCGTTCGTTATCACTCGTAGGCGTCCCCACGCCTCCTATTGCGTCACGATAAACAGGCAGTCCTGCTATGTTAAGCGTGCCGCGGCCGATGCCTTCATACGGCTCGCCCTCACGCCCCACGCCAAGCGTCAACGTGTCGCCGGCAAACTTATCGGCATCAAACCCTCCTATGCTATATCCATAAGCCATGCTCGCAAGATTTACCAAATCTACAAGGGTGTTGATCTGGTAAAGATCCTTACCCTGCAACACTCTCCTGATCAATGCTTCTGCCGCAGGGCGGTAGCGACTGGGATCTTTTCCGCACGCCCTGTAAACTCGCCTCGTAGCCTTAATTCCCGGTATCGATTTTATCGACTCGGTAGTGTATTCCGCCCTATATTTATCGCCTAAGGTCGATATCTCAGCCCACAATCCTGCGTCATACTCGCTATTAACTACCTCCGCTTCAACTGCTGCACCAACGAAGTCAGGGCAAACGTTTTCAATCTCTTCGGAAACAATTATATTCATAAACTAACAAAAATAAAAATCCGTTTCATAAAATAACATATGCAAAGGTAAATAAAAAATGACTGAATTAAAAACTAAGAAAAACAAAACTTAACTGTCTGCAGCCGAAAATAAAGCTATATCCAATACCCTTCATATAATTGCATACCTTTTATAGCCTGAATCGTTATGTTTTAGGCCGTAAAAGGTCATCTTTTGCAGCGTCAAAAGAAATCTTTTATAAAACATTGGTTTACAGGTGCTTACAGATGAATATTCATTCACGTCGTTTCATATACAGACGAATAATGATTCATAGGAATTGGGATAACCATCAAAAAGTGCATGAAAAATTTGGAGGTAAACAAAAAAAGCATTATCTTTGCACTCGCTTTTGAGCACCAACATGTCATCCCGACATCAGGAGAGATGGTAGAGTGGTCGATTACAACGGTCTTGAAAACCGTCGTGCTGAGAGGCACCGGGGGTTCGAATCCCTCTCTCTCCGCAATAAACATTGAAAATCAATGTTTTACAAAACGAACACCCGATTTTACACCCAAGAATGTAAAATCGGGTGTTTTAGTTCATTTAAAAGGTTATGGGATAATCCCCCTGTTTTTGTACATTTCGTCTATTTTGTCTAATAGCGAAGTGTTT
>CALUFN010000010.1 GCA_944319945.1 uncultured Prevotella sp. | reverse complement strand
TCGGGAGTAAATCCCGAGGGGCGGACTTGTTTTTGTCGGGTGAGATGGGAGCGCTGGGAGGTCGGAGAGTGCTGGGAGAGCTGTCCCCTTAATGATATTGAAAAATGCTTTTGGCTGCATTTATCATATTACAGCCAAAAGCATGTTGGTTTGAAGTTTCTTATTTATACAAGGCTTTTGCTAAGTCTTCAAGGCCTATAGCGCCAGGTAATTCAGGATATGCCTTGTTCATGGCATTGATGAACGACTCTGCAGTTTTATTTGCTGTGAGTAACTCTTTAACTTTCTTTAGGTAAGAGATTTTAAACTCGACGGCATCACGATGTGTTGCGCTGCCGTGTCCACCAATGAATAGTTCGGCACCGGATGCCAGTGAGTGCTCAGCTTCTGCTATTTCGGCGTCGATTGCGGCAGGCGAGGAGATTTGCAAGTGGCTCGCGTGAGCTTTTACCGGTGCCCAATGAGTGTAGTACGCTTTGCCTCCAATTAGTATGCTTGCGCCGGGGAAATCTGTGCTTGCTCCGTGGTAGAACTCGAACGTTACTCCTCCCCAAGTCTGCTCTGTGCCGAATGCGACCGTTTCAGTCTTGCCAGTAGGCATTTCGGTAATGGCATCGCCGAACGCCTGCTTAAAGCCTTTCATCATGCCGCCGTAAATCTCGCCTTTTGTAAATTCGGGCATGCCCTGAGCCATTACCACTTCATGTTTTCCTGTGCCGCCTATGTGATAGTCGGTGATGCGTTTTTCAACGGGCTTGCCTAAGCTGTTAAGGTATGCGTTAAATTCGTTCACGTTGTCCTTGAAGAGCGGTTGCTCCATTGTGACGAGCGATTTCTTGCCTTCCACGATGTAGCTTGCGTCGCCCAGTGCATCGTTTGTGTAGTAAACATGCAGTTTGAAATTTCCGAGCTCGTGTACCTCGAAACGTCCTTTTGTCTGTGCCATAGTTGTAATTGTTAAGAGATTAAACAAAATGATTAATACTTTTTTCATTGCTTTTCTTTTTTAATGGTTATACTTGATTATCTATTACTTACCAAAAGCGCCTTTGTTTCTTTTGCACTGCAAAATTAAACAAAGCATTTTAATTCCGCAAGAAGGCACTTGCGGGTAAGATACTTACGCCTGGGTAACCGTTATTGGATTATAGGAGGTTACGGATGAAAAATTTTTTAAAAAATTACTTGGTATTTAAAATAAAATTGATTACCTTTGTAGAGTAATTTGAAATACAATAGGTTATGGATAGAGTGATGATCGAGGATGCGTTGTTCCCCAACTGTCCGATACGGAATATCCTATCAAGGCTTTGCGACAAATGGTCGCTTTTGGTAATATATACGTTGAACAAGTCGGGTAGGGAAGCCTTGAGGTTTAAGGAGCTGCAGCGCGAGTTGCCCGACATATCACAAAAGATGCTTACCGTTACCCTGCGCACGCTTGAGGATGACGGCTACGTTACGCGGACGGTTTATCCCGAGGTGCCTCCGCGCGTGGAATACGCGCTTACGCGGCGTGCCCACTCGTTGCTTCCTCATGTCGACGCACTGATAGGATGGGCTTCAGAGAATATGGCTGCCATTATGAACGATAGGCGCAAGGCCTGTAGGAAATAGCCTTTACGCCGTTACGGCATGACTCAGATTTTTGTCTACGGTAACGGCGTAAAGGCTATTTTGGTTTTAGATACGGCAATTATAGTATGGTAGAGCGGGTGTGGAAGTTCTTTGCCAGTCCGCCGGCACTTGTCTCCTTGTAGAGCGACGGAATGTCGTGTCCGGTCTGCTTCATTACGTTTACCACCTTGTCGAACGATACGCGGTGGCTGCCGTCAGAGAAAGCCGAGTAGAGATTAGAGTCTAACGCACGCGTTGCGGCGAAGGCGTTGCGCTCGATGCACGGTATCTGTACGAGTCCGCATACGGGATCGCACGTCATGCCGAGGTGGTGCTCAAGTCCCATTTCGGCGGCGTATTCTATTTGCGAGGGGCTGCCGCCGAACAGTTGGCAGGCCGCTCCCGAGGCCATGGCGCAGGCTACGCCCACCTCGCCCTGGCATCCTACGTCTGCACCCGATATCGATGCGTTCTGCTTCACGATGTTACCAATCAGCCCGGCCGTGGCGAGGGCGTGCAGTATGCGCGTGTCGCTGAAGTTATGACCTTTAGCCAAATGGTAGAGCACGGCGGGGATGACGCCCGACGCACCGCACGTAGGCGCAGTGACGATGGTGCCGCCTGAGGCGTTCTCTTCGCTTACGGCCAGCGCATAGGCGTAGACGAGGCCGCGTGACTGCAGCGACTGCTTGTATCCTGACGCCTTGACGTAATAGCTCGGGGCCTTGCGCGCCAGGTTGAGCGGGCCGGGCAGCCGTCCCTCGTGGTTGATGCCGCGCTCCACGCAGGCCTGCATGGTCTTCCACACCTCCAGCAGATAGTCCCATACGCCGGAGTCTTCGCATTGGTCAACGTATTCCCAGTATCCGCGCCCCGTGTCTTCACACCATTTCATTATCTCGGTCATGGTGTTCATCTCGTACACTTCTGGCGTGTCGAACATGTCGTTGTCGCTCTTGCCTTCCGACAAGGCTCCGCCCCCGATGCTGTAAACCGTCCATTCGCCTTCGGCCTGCCCGTCGGCACCGAGTGCCACGAACTTCATTCCGTTGGGGTGGAACGGCAGGAAAACGTCAGGTTGCCAGTTGATCGTGACCGGCCCTGCCGCCTGCAGCACTTCCTTTATGGCTATGTCGGTCATGTGTCCCTTGCCCGTGGCGGCCAGGCTGCCGTAGAGCGTAACGTCGAACGCTGCCGCGCCGCGGTGTTTCTCCAAAAACAACTTAGCCGCCTTCTGAGGCCCCATAGTGTGGCTGCTCGAAGGCCCTTTACCTATCTTGTATAATTCCCTTAAAGATTTCATAATGTCACTACATTGCTAATCATTCGCAAAGTTAGCCTAATTTTAACATAAAACCAAGAATGCGTGGCGTTTTGTTGCTACGCTTAACGCAAGATTAACATCGGCCGCCGTTAGCGCGTTATGCCGCCTGCGCGGCATCTCCAATCCGATGATAAAGCTATGTAAAAAATCGGGCTGCGTAACAATTTGATTGCCAGTGCTTTACGAAGGCCCGTCTTCCGCAGCGTAAAAGGTGGCCTTTGGGCTTGCAAAAGGTAGCCTTTCATCTTGTCGTTTGCCGCCTTTTAGGGCGCAAAACGCCGCCTTTGGCATTTCGGGCGGTTTCGGTGTGCGTCGCTTTCATGTCCGTGGCTGCCATTCGGCGACGTATCCGCCCTACGCTCTCGGCCCGATATATTTCATTTAAATATTGCTTATTCCGTAAAAAATGCATATCTTTGCAACATCGGCCTGCGGCGCTTGCGCGTGTTATGTTTCGGCAGGGCTGCTCTTAGTGTATGCTTGAGTTAAGACGTATCATAGTATGGCTGTGCCGGATAGGGCGTTGCCGCGGCTTCGGCGTACAGTCGCCGTGGGCGTACAGGATGGTGCGTTACGTCATAAACGAGCATTATCCATATTACGCTTACGGGCCGCTGGCCAGGGCATATCCGGCGAAAGACACGCCCACGCGTAAGCTGCGCGAGCTATGCCTGCGGCTGGCCAATTACGTAAGGCCGCACACTGTGGCGGAATACGGTAACGCCGACGAGGCATTCGAGGCATACGTGAAGGCAGGGTGCAGGGCGGCCGAGTATGTGAAGATGGCATGCGAAGGCGCGACAGGCAAGGCTCCCGCTCCCGACTTCGCACTGATTGCTCCTTTTGACGGCTTAGCCGAGGCGTTCGAGGCCGTAGCCTCCGTAGCTGAAGACGGCACCGTGGTCATGCTGCTGGGCATCCGCCGCGACGGACGGGCGCGCAGGTTGTGGCGCAGGATAGTAGACGGACGCGAGGGAGTGGTGACGTTCGACTTGTATTACTGCGGCTTGGTGTTTTTCGACGGCAAGAGATATAAACAGAACTACATTATAAACTTTTAACCATTTACGGCTATGAAAATAACAAAGGTATATACGAAGACGGGCGACGACGGCACTACGAGCCTCGTCGGCGGCGTGAAAGTGAAGAAGACCAACTCGCGCATCGAGGCATACGGCACCGTAGACGAGCTGAGCGCAAACCTCGGCCTGCTGGCCTCGTTCATGAAAGACGGCCCCGACAAGAACCAGATTTACCGCATACAGCGCAACCTTTTCACCGTGTGCTCTTATCTCGCCACCGACAAGACGAAGACACAGCTCGCTCCGTCGTACACGCTCGATGCCGCCGAGGTGGAAGCCCTCGAGGCCGAGATAGACAAGATAATCGCCGGGATACCGCAGCAGACGGCCTTCATCCTGCCCGGAGGCTCTCACGAGGCGGCCATTGCCCACGTGTGCCGTACGGTGTGCCGCCGCGCCGAGCGCCGCATATTCTTCCTGGCCGAGACTACCGAGCTCGACCCCGAAGTGCTGCAATACATGAACCGCTTGAGTGACTATCTGTTCGTGTTGGCTAGAAAATTAAACTTTATTGACGGTGTGAGAGAAAAAACGTGGCAGAAATCTTGCAAATAAGAAAAAATATATTACTTTTGCGCCCGATAAAACACGTAAAACTTAAAGGTTATGTATTGGACACTTGAATTAGCTTCAAAACTCGAAGATGCGCCGTGGCCCGCAACAAAGGACGAGCTGATTGACTATGCCATACGCTCGGGTGCGCCCCTCGAAGTATTGGAAAACCTGCAAGAGATAGAAGACGAAGGCGATGTCTACGAAAGCATAGAGGATATATGGCCCGACTATCCCACTAAAGAAGATTTCCTTTTCAACGAGGACGAGTATTAAGCCGAAAATCGGCGTAAGTTACTGACTAACAAACAGAAAATTAACGGAAGTGGAGACGGTGAAAGTCTCCACTTTCTCGTTTTACCGCCTTTTATGGCGTAATAACCGTAACCCCGAGGTCTCTCTTTCCACAAGGACTCTTCACGCCGGTTTGCAGGAGATCCCATTGCCCTTTTATCTGTGTTCTTTTTCATACTTTTGTAAGTGTGAATATTTTTTTTGACTGCTTATTTTTGTGACAAGTAACGTGAAGCGGGAATAAGTGTTGATAATTATGAAAATTCGGTTGCTCAATGTAATGTGACGTGCCTTCTTTAATTAGCTTGACGCTGAACTTAGCTTCTTAACTATTAATTCTTAATTTGTCTTGTGCAATAAAACGGCTGGGCATGCGTTATATTATCGTGCGAAAACGTCTTTTTATCATATCGGCATTGCTGCTGCTCGCCGTCTCGAGGGCCGGCGCGCAGTATGACGTGTCGTTCAGCCATTACTGGGACCTGGAGCCGTATTACAACGCCGGAGCCGTAGGCAAGCAGCAGAAACTCAACATAGCGGCCGCGTATGCGTTGAGCTTCGCCGGGTTTGAGAACAATCCGCGCTCGATGTACGTCGGGGCCGACATGCCATTGTACCTGCTGAAAAACTATCACGGCGTGGGCGTGTCGTTGCTTAACGACCAGATAGGACTCTTCACCCACCAGCGTTTCGCCCTGCAATACGCCTACAAGCACCGCCTGCTGGGCGGCATGATAAGCGCCGGAGTGCAGCTGGGGATGCTCAGCGAGGGATTCGACGGTTCCAAGCTCGACGTAGAGGACTCGGGCGACCCTGCCCTTTCTACGTCTGACGTCAACGGCAGCGCCTTCGACATAGGCTTCGGCCTGTATTACACGCACGGTCCGTGGTACGTAGGCTTGTCGGCCCAACACATTACCTCCCCGCTCGTAGAACTGGGCGAAACCAACGAATTACAGATAGATCCTACGTTTTATTTGACCGGAGGATACAATATTAAGCTAAGAAATCCGTTTCTTACTATACATCCGTCAGTATTGGTCAGGACCGACGGCGTGGCGTGGCGCGGCGACGTGTCGGGCCGCTTGGTTTACACCAATGACAAGAAGATGCTCTACGGAGGCCTGTCGTACAGCCCCACCAATTCGGTGACGGTGCTTGTGGGCGGCAATTTCCACGGCATACACATAGGCTACAGCTACGAGGTGTACACCTCTACGATAAGTATAGGCAACGGAAGCCACGAGCTGATATTAGGCTACCAGATGGATGTCAACCTCTTCAAGAAGGGACGGAATAAGCATAAAAGCGTGAGAATATTATAAGGAATATGAAGAAAACTAACATCATAATGGCGCTCGCCTTGCTTGTTACGGCGGTGCTTACGGGATGCTTCGGCGGCCGTATGGCATCGTCGTCTGGGCGCGGCGGCGAGGTGGTGGGTGTCGGCGGAAGGAGCTTCACCGAACCTACTCCCTACGGAATGACCATGATTAAGCGTGGATACCTAAAGATGGGTATCGACGAGGGCGACAGCCTTTGGGGGCGGCAGACTCCTACGAAGGAAATATCGGTAGACGGCTTCTGGATGGACGAGACCGAAGTGACCAACTCTGAGTACCGCCAGTTCGTTTATTGGGTGCGCGACTCCATTCTCCGCACGCGTCTTGCCGACCCTGCCTACGGCGGCGACGAGACCTACATGATAACCGAAGACAAGAACGGCGACCCCGTGACGCCCCACCTGAACTGGAAGAAGGCCCTGCCGCGCAAGCCCAACGAAGACGAGCAGCGGGCCATAGAGAGTCTCTACGTCACCAATCCCGTGACCGGCGAGAAGCTGCTTGACGCCAGCCAGATGAACTACCGTTACGAGATTTACGACTATACGGCCGCCGCCCTGCGCCGCAACCGGCTCGATCCGGCCCAGCGCAACCTTAATACGGACGTGCAGGTGAACCCGGACGAGGTGGTGATGATATCTAAGGACACGGCCTATATCGACGACGAGGGACGCATCGTAAGGCAGACCATCGACCGCCCGCTCAGCGGTCCGTGGGACTTCCTCAACACGTATATCGTGAACATCTATCCCGACACCACGTGCTGGGTGAACGACTTCGTAAACTCGGACAACGAGACCTACATGCGCCTCTACTTCAGCAGTCCTACGTACAATGACTATCCCGTAGTGGGAGTGACGTGGGAGCAGGCCAACGCCTTCTGCGCCTGGCGCACCGAATACCTGCTGAAGGGGCTCGGCCGTGAGGCGAAGTACGTGCAGCGCTACCGCCTGCCGACCGAAGCCGAATGGGAATACGCCGCCCGCGGCAAGGAGGGCACGGAGTTCCCCTGGGAGCAGGTAGACGTAAAGAGCGAAGACGGCTGCTTCTATGCAAACTTTAAGCCCGACAGGGGCAACTATACCGAGGATGGAAATCTCATCACGAGCCGCGTGGGCCTGTTCTCGTCAAACTCCAACGGCCTTTACGACATGGCCGGCAACGTGGCCGAGTGGACGAGCACTACCTATACAGAGGCGGGCATCGACGCAATGAACGATCTCAATCCGGAGCTGAAGTATAATGCCGCAAAGGAAGACCCGTACAGGTTGAAGAAGAAGAGCGTGCGCGGAGGTTCGTGGAAAGACCCCGAGTCGCTCATACGTTCGGCATGGCGCACATGGGAATACCAGAACCAGCCCCGTAGCTACATCGGCTTCCGCTGCGTCAGGAGCCTCGCCACTACAACAAGTACGAAACAAAAAGGAAGGAAGAAAAAATAATGACCGAGTACAGCAAGTATAACATCGTTTACCGCCTTCAGAAATGGCTTGACAGCGTTCCTGGGCAAACGTTCCTTAATTACGCTTACAGTTGGGGCGCGTCAATCGTTATCTTGGGCACATTGTTCAAGCTGACCCACCTTCCCGGAGCCAATATCATGCTTTACTTGGGCATGGGCACCGAGGTGATAGTATTCTTCATTTCGGCGTTCGACAGGCCGTTCGACAAGACCGCAATAGGCAAGGACCTGCCTACGCACGTAGGCGAGGAGGAGGACGGCGGGCTGCCCGACGACGAGGAGGAGCTTGCCGCCGAGGCTGCGGCTGCGCAGGGCGCGGCCGGGGCGCAGCCGGCTGGCGTGCCTTACGTGGTAGTGGCCGGCGGCGGACAGGCGGCTGCGGGCGGCCCGGCGGAGGGCGGCGCGCCATGCGTGCAGCCGGCAGGCGCGGGGCAGGAAGTGCCCGCCTGGGTTGCGGCGCAGCAGCAGGTGTCGCCTGAAATGGAAGAGGCCACGAATAATTACGTTACCGAACTGAAGAATTTAACCGACATGCTGACGAAGGTGGCGGAGCAGAGCGCGCGCCTTACGCGCGACTCCGAGGAGATGGAGAACCTCAACCGCACGCTGACGGGCATCTGCAAGGTGTACGAGATGCAGCTTAAGGGAGCGAGCGCACAGATCGGAACGATCGACGCGATTAACGAGCAGTCGCGCAAGATGGCGTCGCAGATAGAGCAGCTGAACAAAATTTACGCGCGCATGATCGAGGCCATGACGGTCAACATGCGTGCCACCGCTACGGGCGGGAACAACTCTGAAGCATAAAGGAAATGGCAATAAAGAAAAGACCGGTATCTCCACGCCAGAAGATGATCAACCTGATGTACGTCGTCCTCATGGCAATGCTTGCGCTTAACGTGTCGACGGAGGTGCTGGAAGGCTTCTCCGTGGTGGAGGAGAGCTTGCACCGCACTACTACGAACTCGGCTTCGGAGAATGCGGCGCTTTACGGCGATTTCGAGGCGCAGATGCGCGCCAATCCGCAGAAGGTAAGGGCTTGGTTCGAGAAAGCCACCGAGGTGAAGCGGATGAGCGACTCGCTGTTCAACTTCGCGCAGCAGCTCAAGGTCGCAATAGTGAGGGAAGCCGACGGCGAGGACGGCGACGTGATGAACATAGAGCGCAAGGACGACCTCGAGGCGGCCAACCAAGTGATGCTGGCGCCGGGGCGCGGCAACGGCAAGAAGCTGTTCGACGCGATCAACGCGTTCCGTGAACGGATATTGTCGATGGTCGACGACGAGCGGCAGAAGGCCATCATCGCGAGTAACCTGACCACCACGCTGCCTAAGCACGCACGCACGATGGGCAAGAACTGGCAGGAGTACATGTTCGAGGACATGCCCGTAGCGGCGGCGGTGACGCTGCTCACGAAGCTGCAGAGCGACGTGCGCTACGCCGAGGGGGAGGTGCTTCACGCACTGTCGGCCAACATCGACATGAAGGACATACGCGTGAACAAGCTGAGCGCGTTCGTCATACCGAACTCGCAGACTATCGTGCGCGGCGACAAGTTCTCGGCGCAGATCGTGATGGCGGCCGTCGACACGACGCAGAAACCGCGCATCTTCATCGGCGGGAGGCAGGTGGACCTGCGCGATAACACGTATGAAATAGTGACGGGGCGCACCGGCGAGTTCAACCTGACGGGGTATATCACGATGCAGAACGGCAGCGGAGAGACCATACGCCGCGACTTCTCGCAGAAGTACACGGTGGTGGACCCGAGCGCTACGGTGTCTGCCGACTTGATGAACGTGCTCTACGCGGGCTACAGCAACCCCGTGAGCATCAGCATTCCGGGCGTTCCGCTCAACAAGGTGTCGGCCTCAATGACCGGGGGCACGCTGCAGCCGGTGGGTCCGGGCAAGTATATCGCCCGTCCGACGGCCGTAGGAAAGGACGTGACCATCAACGTCATGTCGCTGCAGACGGGGCAGGCCAGGCCCGTGGGGGGCTTCACGTTCAAGGTGCGCAAGCTGCCCGACCCTACGCCGTACATACAGATCGGCGACGATAGGTTCCGCACGGGAGGGCTGGCTAAGGCCTCGCTGATGTCCGCCGGGGGCATCAAGGCGGCGATAGACGACGGTCTGCTCGACATACCGTTTAAGGTGTTGGGCTTCGAGGCGGTGTTTTACGACAACATGGGCAACGCCGTACCGATGGTGTCCGACGGCCCGAACTTCTCGCAGCGGCAGCGCGACACGTTCCGCAGGCTGTCGCGCAACAAGCGATTCTACATCACACGCATATCGGCGGTGGGCCCCGACGGCATCAAGCGCACGCTGCCCGCCACGATGGAGGTCATCGTAAGATGACGGCCGGCGGCTCTCGGCCGCCGCGTATTACCGTAACATAAAATTCAAGCGAATATGATTATACGATTATTCAAGCGGCGCACGCAGGCCGT
This sequence comes from uncultured Prevotella sp., assembly GCA_944319945.1. Lineage (GTDB taxonomy): Bacteria > Bacteroidota > Bacteroidia > Bacteroidales > Bacteroidaceae > Prevotella. The sequence goes on along the minus strand of CALUFN010000010.1, from coordinate 49,090 downwards.
GGGGCGGCCGGGCGTGCCGGGCGCGCTCAGGGCCGCAGCGGCGGGCGTGCTGTTGCTGGCCTGCGTGGCCGAGTCTGCCGCCCAGCCGGCGGCGCGCCGCCGCGAGGCGCAGAGGCGCCAGGCGCAGGGTGCGCAGCAGCTCTCGGTGCGCGCGCAGATATCTTATCCCACGGCGGCGAAGATGTCAGAAGACGTGGTGTGGCGGCGCGACATCTACCGTGAGATAGTGCTCACCGAGGACGAGAACGCCCCGCTGTATTACCCGACGGAGCCCGTCGGCTCGCAGATGAACCTCTTCGCCTACCTGTTCAAGCTGATGATGAGGGGCACGGTGCCGGCTTACGAGTACCGGCTGGACGGCAACGAGGTGTTCTCCGACTCGTCCCGGGTGGACCGCAAGGCGTTTCTCGACAATTACCACATATACTACGAGCGCACGGACAGGGGCATTTCGATCGACGACAGCGACATACCGTCGGCCGAGGTGAAGTCGTACTACGTGAAGGAGAGCGCTTATTTCGACCAGAACTCGGGCACCTTCCACATCATGCCGACGGCCCTCTGCCCCGTATTGTGGCGTACTGACGACTTCGGCGACGGCGAGCAGAAGTATCCGCTGTTCTGGGTCAAGTACTCCGACGCGGCTCCTTACCTCTCGAAACAGGTGGTCATGACGAGCAATCTCAACAATGCCGCCACGATGAGCATGGACGATTACTTCACGCGCAACATGTACAAGGGCAAGATCTACAAGACTGCCAACCTGCTGGGGCGCACCCTGGCGCAATACTGCCCCGACGACTCGACGCTTGCGAAGGAGCAGCGCAGGATAGAGGCCGAGCTTGCGGCCTTCGAGAAGAACGTTTGGGGCGACCAGGCGCGCAAGGATTCGCTCGACAGCATAGCTAAGGCAGAGGCGAAGACCGTTAAGGGCAGGAAGGCCAAGAGGAACCGGCGCGCGTCGCAGTCGGTAAGCCGCAAAAGCTCGAAGAGCCGCCCCGCGCAGTCGTCGGGCAGCGCCGCGAGAGTCACCGTAAGGCGTCAGAGGCATTGATTTTTATGCTTTTATGCGGCCTAATGTTTGTTTTTATGGATAAAAAGGACTACTTTTGCAGCGCGCAATGCGGCGGTACGCATTGCGCGCTGATATTTTTCATTAATCAAAAGGTATTCGTATTATGAGGAAGATGATGCTATTCGTGATGTTTGCGCTGGCCTGCGTGTCGGTGCAGACGGCCTCGGCTCAGCTGAAGTTCGGCTTGAAGGGAGGCGTAAACATAACGCGCATGTCGTTCGGCAACGACCTTTTCGAGGCCGACAACCGCTCGGGCTTCTTCGTGGGGCCTACGGTCAAGTTCGGCCTGCCCATCGTAGGGCTGGGCATTGACGTCTCCGCGCTTTACGACCAGCGCGAGGCGAAGTTCAAGGACGTGTTCACCGAGGACGGCGGACGGCTCGACGCGACGATGAAACAGAAGGCCATAAACATCCCGGTGAACCTGCGCTACGACATAGGGCTGGGCTCGCTGGCAGGCGTTTACCTGGCCGCGGGTCCGCAGTTCGGCTTCAACATCGGCGACAGGGACGTCTCGCTCTTCGAGGACGTTGCCGGCTGGAGGCTGGCCAAGTCGGTGTTCAGCGTTAACGTGGGCGCCGGAGTGATGCTGCTGGGCCACCTGCAGGTGGGCGCCAACTATAACATCGTGTGCGGAAAGACGGGCGACGTGACCTTCGGCGACGGCGTGACGAGCGCCTTCCGCGGTCGCAGCAACTCGTGGCAGGTGTCTGCGGCGTATTATTTCTGATACTACATGCACATAAACATAATATTTTTCATAGTATTTTTGTTGCTCGGGCACCCGTGAGGGCCCCCGGCTTCTCAATCATTTAATTCAATCGATAATGTTACAATTGTAGCAGGGCGCCCGCGAGGGTCCCCTGTCACGTTTAGATTTAGGTTATTATTTAACTTTTAATCTTGCGTCCGGGCGCCCGTGACGGGTCCCCTGGCGCTTCAATTTTCATAAGCTACGGTGCCAGTTACCGTGCCGTAGTGATAATTTTATTTTTTGGCGGCGGCCCGTGAGGGTGGCCGTCTTTTTTATGGGGAGACGGGTGTAAGCGGAACGGGAGATTTGCTGACAATGTGTAAAAGGATGACGCGCTAAGACTGGCGCAGAATTTTTCGGAAATCGGGAGGCTGCAAATATGCGAACGTCAGGTGTGCAATCGTAATTGGCGGGATGACTGGGAGTTATGGGAGAATAGGGCGACGGTGTGCAAAAAACGGGCGTTTGACAGTGTTAAGATTGGTTACGGAATGATAAGAAGTGATTAAATTTTTGTCGGGAAGCGGCTGCGCGAGCATCGGGAAGCCGCTGCACGGATGTCGGGAAGCGGCTGCACGAAAATCGGGAAGCCGCTGCACGATTGTCGGGAAGCCGCTGCACGAAAATCGGGAAGCGGCTGCACGGATTTTTCGGAGTGATTTTTCGGAGAGCGAGGGGATTTCTGGGAAAGCCTGATTTCTATTTTAATGAAAATCGTTAACAAAGTTGGAGTGACAAAAAGTAATTGAAATCGAATAATAGATAGCATATTGGCAAATTGCGATAATAAGAGAATCGGGAGGTGCTGTGAGGCCTGAGAGAGATGAAAAATCAATGAGGGCTTTGTTGTAATTAGATAGCTTGGATGTGCTATGATAGCTGGGAGAGCTGTGAGAGCTGCTTGACTAATCATTGGGTGAACGGTCGATTACGGTTATTTAACGTGTTGTTGGTGATTTGGGGGGTGTTATTGGTAATATGGGACACGGCGTTTCGGATTGTTTTTGGTAATTTTGCGGATTATGAATATTGATTGTTTAATTTGATTTTTACGGCTTATGATTAATGATAATCTTAGTGTCGATGTTATGCGTAACGGCGGGGCGAACGACGGAGTGTTGACCGACGGACGGATTGCCGTGGTGGAAGAGTACGGGCAGATCGACGGTTCGGAACTTAGGAAGATCGACGGCGTATTGTTAATACTGTGCACGCAGGGATGGGCGGAGATATCGCTGTCTGGCAGGAATGTGAGGGCAGAGCGCGGAGACTTGATGATATGCATGCCGGACGCGGTAGTAGGGAACTTGCGTATTAGCGACGACTTCAGGTATAAGTGTGTGTTCGCGTCTGTCGACTATGCTTTCCGCATGCTGCCTACAAGCATCAGGGGATGGAATTTCAGGCTATACTTCGACGAAAATCCGACCATACGGATATCGGACGAAGACATGGAAACATTCGGAATGTATTACTGCTTGCTGCGAAGAGCGCTGGTGATGGCCGAGGGTAGATACCGCGAGATGATTACTGACGGGCTGATGCAGGCATTCGTGTTCGAGCTACGAAGTTTGTTGGCCAAGCACACTGCGCTCAAGGAGCGGCCCGTGACGGCAGGCGAGACGATATTCAACAAGTTTACGCGCCTGTTGGACGATACCGTGCAGCATAAGCAGAGCGTGAAATATTATGCCGAAAAGCTGAACATAACACCGAAATACTTAAGCGTGGTGTGTGCCAACGTGGCCGGAAGGTCGGCGCAAGACGTGATAAGGACATACGTGATGAAGGACATCGAGAGGCTGCTGAGCATGTCGGCGATGACGATTAAGGAAGTGAGCAACGAGCTGGGATTCTCGAACACGTCGTTTTTCGGGAGGTATGTTAAGAGGTGTTACGGCTGTACGCCAGTTGAATTGAGGAGAAAGCTGAATGCTGTTGAAGGGTAATTGTAGTGTTGGTTGTTATCGGATTATAGCATTTTAGTAATTAAACATATATAAAATGTATACGAATCGTTTGCAGTTACGACAATAATTACTATCTTTGCAGAAGATATCCAACCTTGTTGACACTGATGAATGAGATGCTGAAGTATGCCGACGTGATAGTGCCGGCACCGGTGGACGCGACGTTCACTTACGAGGTAGGCCCCGAGGCGGACGGCAAGGCGAGGCCTGGAGCAAGGGCCGAGGTGCCGTTCGGCAGGCAGCGGACATACGTAGGCATAATAGTGCGCAGGCACGGCGACAAGCCGGAGTTCGCCTGCCGACAGATAAAACGAGTGCTCGACGACGAGCCGTCGCTAACGCCCGTACAGCTGGAGCTGTGGCGGTGGATGGCGGAATACTACATGGCCGCGCCTGGCGACATACTCACAGCCGCGCTGCCGGCGCCGATGCGCTCAGCCGAAGGCTATCAGCCGAAGACCGAGACATATGTAAGGCTTACGCAAAAGGCGGCCGACATGATACGGCTGGGCGTGCTTGGCAAAGTGCTCAGCCGCGCCCCCGCGCAGCGGGCCGCCATAGAGGCGATAGCGCGGATGAGCCGAGCAACAGCGGACGAAGGCCCGGCTGACTGTGGCTGGAGGCAGGGCGTATCGCGGGCAGAGGCAGTGAACGAGGCGAAGATGAGCGACGCGGTAATGCGGAGGCTCGTAACAGACGGATACGTAGAGACTTACAGGCATGCGGTGAGCCGGATAAACATAGACGCCGAGCCGCACCTTGACGACATAAAACCACTCTCGGAGGAGCAGCGCAAGGCCTACGAGAGCATTAAACGACAACTGCGCGACAAGCGGGCGGTGCTGCTGCACGGAGTGACCTCATGCGGCAAGACCGAGATATACACGCATCTCATACGCGACGCGATAAGCGAAGGCCGACAGACATTGTACCTGCTCCCCGAGATTGCGCTGACCGTACAGATACGCAGCCGCCTCGGGGCGGTGTTCGGGCGGCGAATGGGCATATACCATTCAAAGTACTCAGACGCAGAGCGCACCGAGATCTGGCAGAAGCAGCTGACCGCCGACGACTACGACGTGATACTCGGAGCACGCTCGGCCGTACTGCTGCCCATGCGACGGCTGGGCCTGATCATCATCGACGAAGAGCACGAAACGTCATTCAAACAGCAAGACCCGGCCCCGCGCTACTCAGCGCGCGACACGGCCCTGATGCTTGCCCGGCTGACGGGCGCACGCGTAGTGCTCGGCTCGGCCACGCCCTCGGCCGAGAGCATGGCCAACGTAAAGCGTGGCAAGTACGGCTACTACCGGCTGACGAAGCGCTTCGGCGACGCGCAGCTGCCCGAGATACGCATCACGGACATACGCGACCTGCAGCGGCGTAAGATGATGCACGGAATGTTTTCGCCCGATCTTCTCGCCGCGCTGCGCACGGCGTTGGACGGCGGGCGGCAGGCCATACTCTTCCAAAACCGCCGAGGCTACGCCCCGGCCGTAGAGTGCCGGCAGTGCGGCTGGACGCCCCGGTGCGAGCATTGCGACGTGTCGCTCACCTACCACAGGCAGCTCGGGCGCATGACGTGCCACTATTGCGGCACCGTTTACGACGTGCCCCGCGAGTGCCCCTGCTGCGGCTCTACCGAGCTGCACAGCGTGGGCTATGGCACGGAGAAGGTGGAGCAGACCCTGCACGAGCTGCTGCCCGAGGCCCGCACGGCCAGAATGGACATGGACACGACCGGCTCGCGCGGAGCCTACGAGCGGCTGATAGCCGACTTCGCGGCGCGGCGCACAGACATATTGATAGGCACGCAGATGGTGACTAAGGGGTTAGACTTCGACAACGTGGCCGTTGTCGGCATCATTAACGCCGACGCGATGATGAACATACCCGACTTCCGCGCCTACGAGCACGCCTTCGCCATGATAACGCAGGTGGCCGGACGGGCCGGGCGCAAGGGCGCGCGCGGACTGGTGATACTGCAGACGAAGAGCGCCGACCTGCCCCTCATCCGTCAGGCCGTGGCGGGCGACCAGCCGCAGTTTTACCGCGACATGATGGAAGAGCGCGAGCTGTTCCGCTATCCGCCCTTCACGCACATAATATACGTCTACCTCCGGCATAAGACAGACACTGTGGTGGCCGGCTGCGCAGAGGCCCTGGCCGAGATGCTGCGCCGCATGCTGCCTGGCCGCGTGCTGGGCCCCGACAAGCCCGCCGTAGCCCGCGTGCAGAACATGTGCATACGCAAGATAATGCTCAAGCTGGAGATCGGCATCGACCTGGCCCGCGTGCGCCGCGGGCTGAAGCAGCTGCGCAACGACGTGCTAAGGCGAAAAAACTTTAAGGCTGTCACAATATATTTCGACGTAGACCCGTTATAAAATTAAAAATGAACAATGAACAATGAAAAATCAGTTGCTGCGCAAATAAGAAGATGATGGTCGACGATGGATTATAATATGATACTTGATATATTGTTGTGAAGTTATTAATATAAGAGAAATGTCGTGATGATATTTAGTGAATAAGTTAATGGTTAATATTTGGTAGTATTTTTTGTCACGAAAAAGGCCCTGCGACTCGTCGCAAGGCCTTTTTCATCTTACCGCAAACACGATTTTTAATTATTCATTACCCATTTTCCGTTTACGATTTATTTATTTTTCAGTTCCGGATATTTCGTCCGCGTGTGATAGATAGCCATGAGCCTGTCGGCCAAAACCTGCTTAGCCACCGCGATATCATGGAACGTAATCGGACAGTTGCGGAAGTTGCCGTCATCCGTCTGCTGGTCTATCAGCTTATTAACAAGCTGCCTGATGCTCTCCTCGGTGTACTCTTTCAGTGATCGTGCAGCCGCTTCTACGGTGTCGGCCATCATCAGTATGGCCTGCTCGCGGGTAAAGGGCTCCGGGCCGGGATAGGTGAACAGCGTGTCGTCAACAGGGTCGTCGGGGTGCTCGTTCTTATAGCTCACGTAGAAATACTTAGTCTTTCCCGTGCCGTGGTGCGTCAGTATGAAGTCCTTGATGACGCCCGGCAGGCCGTATTTCTCGGCCATCCGCACTCCGTCGGTAACGTGGCTGATCACTATCTGGGCGGCGTCTATGCGCGACATGGCCTCCAGCGGATTGGCGCCGCCCATCTGGTTCTCGGTGAAGTAGGCCGGATTCTTCATCTTCCCGATGTCGTGATAAAGCGCGCCGGTACGCACCAGCTGTGCCTTAGCGCCTATCTTGTTAGCTATTTCGGCCGCCAGGTTGCCCACCATCACCGAGTGCTGAAACGTGCCCGGAGCCACTTCGCTGAGGCTGCGCAGCAGCTTCTTGTTAGTGTTCGAGAGTTCAATCAGCGTCACGTCGGATATGAATCCGAACGTCTTCTCTATCACCAGCATCAGCGGGTAGGCGAAGAGCAAGAGCACTCCGTTGGCCGCGAAATACTTGTACATGCTGTGATCCATCGTGAGCACACTGTTGTCCTGCATCAGCTGCAGTGCGAAGTAGATCGCCGAGCTTCCCAGCGTCACCAGTACGGCCGTCTTAAATATCTCGGCGCGCTGCGAGAGCTCGCGCAGCGAGTAGATGGCTATCAGGCCCGCCACGAGCTGCACGATGATGAACTCATACTGATACTTCACAGCGGCGGCGCATATCAGCACCATCGTGGCGTGCGCGGTGAAGGCCGTGCGCGAGTCTACGAACACGCGGATGAATATCGGCGTGATGGCGAAAGGCAGCACGTAGACGCTGAGCACGTTGTGCTCTACCATCAGCGAGACAAGTATCGGGAACACCGTAATCATCGAATAAAGCATGGCGATGCTGCGCGGCTTCTCTAAGTAGTCCTTGCGGAAGAGCCACAGGTAGGCCGTGAAGAGCATGATCATGGTGAAGACGAATATCGCCTGGCCGGCTATCGTAGACGGCACGGCCCGCGCCGACGCGCTGCGCCGCTGCGTCTCGCGCTCGAACGACGTGAGCACGCGGTACAGGTAGTCGTCTACTATCTCTCCGCGGTCTATTATCTTCTGTCCGCTGAGCACCATTCCGCTGGCCATCGGTATGCCGCTGAGCATGTCGCCGAGCTCCGCCTCGCTGCGCTCCTCGTCGTACTTCAGGTTGGGCAGCAAGTACTCGTTCAGGTTGCAGCGTTGCAGCTGCTGCCGCGCGGCGGCCAACTTCGGGTCGGAGAATAGCGTCTCGTAAGCCGTCATCGTAGAGTACACGCACCGTATCTCGGCCGTTTGCGCCTTCTTGCCCACCACCATGCGTATCGTGCGCATAGAGTCCTTAGCCAGCGACGAGTATTCCGTAGCTTCGATGATGCCCGCCCGGTATAGGCGTTGCAGCCTGTCGACGATCGTGGCCACGTAGCCGCGCGGCAGCCCGGGTATGCCGTCCTTGTAAGCGGCGGCAAACCGCTTCACCTGCTGCTGCTCCACGCTCGGGTCGTAGTTGTAGTACGGCTCGAAAGCGTCAGCTATGCTGTCTTGCTCCTGCTTGATCTTGGCGTCCGTCTTGTAGATTGGGAAGTCGAATTTGGCTATCAGCGACCCGTACATCCACGGCTTGCCGACGTCGTAGCGGAACTGGGGCCCGCTGTTGCGGGGCAGAAAAAACACGATGACGGCCACCGTCACCGTGACGAGAAACGTGTACATGAGAAACCTGCTGTGATGTCTCGTCCCACTGTTGGTAAGTTTAATCATATCGTGCGGTATTTGTTCGTTTGCCTGCGAAAATACTAAAAAAATACGCCAAATTGCCAAAAAAACATTATTTTTGCACAAAATAACCGACAAGAACAATGGCAGAAAGAAAAGTAAGGGTGCGTTTCGCCCCAAGTCCCACAGGCGCGCTGCACATCGGCGGCGTGCGCACGGCATTGTACAACTATCTATTCGCCCGCCAGCACGGCGGCGAGCTGGTGTTCAGGATAGAGGATACGGACTCGAGCCGCTTCGTGCCCGGAGCCGAAGAATACATCATAGAGTCATTCCGCTGGCTCGGCATCAAGTTCGACGAGGGCGTCAGCTTCGGCGGCCAGCACGGTCCCTACCACCAGAGCGAACGCCGCTCTATATATAAAAGGTACGTAGACCAGCTCCTGGAAGCCGGCCGCGCCTACGTGGCCTTCGACACTCCGGAAGAGCTGGAGGCCAAGCGCGCCGAGATAAAAAACTTCCAGTACGACGCGCGCACGCGCTCCGTGATGCGCAATTCGCTCACGATGAGCAAGGATGAAGTAGACGCGCTCATCGCCGACGGCGCCCAATACGTAGTCAGGTTCAAGGTGGAGCCGGGCGAGGAAGTGCACGTGCACGACATGATACGCGGCGACGTAGTGATCAAGAGCGACATCCTCGACGACAAAGTGCTGTATAAAAGCGCCGACGAACTGCCCACTTACCACCTGGCCAACATAGTGGACGACCACCTTATGGAGATCACCCACGTAATACGCGGCGAGGAGTGGCTGCCCAGCGCGCCGCTCCACGTGCTGCTCTACCGCGCCTTCGGCTGGGAAGACAGCATGCCCCGCTTCGCCCATCTGCCGCTTCTCCTTAAGCCCGACGGCAAGGGAAAGCTGAGCAAACGCGACGGCGACAGGCTCGGGTTCCCCGTTTTCCCGCTCGAATGGCACGACCCAAAGACGGGCGAAGTTAGCTCCGGCTTCCGCGAGCAGGGCTATTTCCCAGAGGCCGTGGTCAACTTCCTCGCCCTGTTGGGCTGGAACCCCGGCACCGAGCAAGAGCTTTTCACGATGGACGAGCTTGTAGAGCAGTTCGACATCGCCAAGTGCAGCAAGGCCGGCGCACGCTTCGACTATAAGAAAGCCGTATGGTTCAACCACGAGTACATCCTGCGCAAGAGCGACGACGAGATAGCCCGCCTCTTCGCCCCGATAGTGGCCGGCTACGGCGTAGACGAGCCCATGGACCGCGTAAGGCAGGTGGTGGCGATGATGAAAGACCGCGTAGACTTCGTGAAAGAGCTGTGGCCGCTGTGCTCCTTCTTCTTTATCCCGCCTACGGAATACGACGAAAAGACCGTGCGTAAACGCTGGAAGGAAGACTCGCCGCGAGTGATGACCGAGCTTGCCGAGGTGCTCGAGAGCCTCGCAGACTTCTCCATAGAGAGCCAGGAGCGCGCCGTCATGGCGTGGGTGGAGGCCAAAGGATACAAGCTGGGCGACGTGATGAACGCCTTCCGCCTGGCCCTCGTAGGCATAGGCAAGGGTCCCGGCATGTTCGACATATCCTTCTTCCTCGGCAAGGAGGAAACCCTGCGCCGACTAAAGAAGGCCATTGAGACTTTGAAAAATTAAGAGTCGTTGCTTCGCAAGTTAAGAGTTAACCCATAACTCTTAATTCCAAACAAATTGTTTTGCAGTATGTACCAACTTGCAATCAGCCTATACACGCTCGGCGTGATGATAGCTTCGCTGTTCAATCCTAAGGCGAGGAAGATGTGGAAGGGAGGTCGCGAAGCCTTTCGGGTGCTCCGCCGCAAGGTGGACCCAGGCTCGCGCTACGTCTGGTTCCATGCCGCCTCGCTCGGAGAGTTCGAGCAAGGCCGTCCGATCATCGAGCGTCTGCGCGCCGCCCACCCCGAGTACAAGATCCTGCTGACGTTCTTCTCGCCGTCGGGCTACGAGGTGCGCAAGGACTACGCGCAGGCCGACATCGTGTGCTACCTGCCCTTAGACACCTACTACGGCGCCCGCAAGTTTCTCTCGCTGGTGCGCCCCGAGATGGCATTCTTCATCAAATACGAGTTCTGGTGGAACTACCTGCACATCCTCAAGCGTCGCGGCGTGCCCGTTTACAGCGTCAGCAGCATCTTCCGCGAGGGCCAGGTGTTCTTCCGCTGGTACGGTCGCGGCTACGCCCGGGTGCTCAGGTGCTTCACGCGCTTCTTCGTCCAGAACGACGAGAGCCGCCTCCTCCTGTCCCGCCTCGGCATTGATTGCGTAGACGTCACTGGCGACACCCGCTTCGACCGCGTGCTCCAGGTGAAGAGCCAGGCCCGTGAGCTGCCGCTGGTTGATGCCTTCTGCTGCGGCAGCCGCGTGTTCGTGGCCGGCAGCAGCTGGCCCCCCGACGAAGACGTGTTCATCCCTTACTTCAACGAACACAAGGACTGGCAGCTCATAATAGCCCCCCACGTGATAGGCGAAGACCACCTGCGGCAGATCATCTCAAAGCTGAAGATGCCCGTAGTGAGGTACACCGAGGCCACCGAGGCCGCCGTGCGCTCGGCGCGCTGCCTCATCATAGACTGCTTCGGGCTGCTCTCCGCCATTTACGGATACGGCAGCGTGGCCTACGTAGGCGGCGGCTTCGGCGTCGGGATACACAACGTGCTCGAGGCTGCGGTATGGGGAATGCCCGTGATATTCGGCCCCAACAACCGCCGCTTCCAAGAAGCCCGCGCCCTGATAGCCGCCGGAGGAGGCATGGAGATAAGCTCCTACAGCCAGTTTGAGGCGGTGATGAACACCTACGAGGCCGACCCACGCGCCCTGGCCGACGACGGCCGCAAGGCCGCAGGCTACGTGGAGGCGCAGGCCGGAGCCACCGCCGCCATACTCTCGGCCGTGGGGCTGTGAGCCGGCGGCCGACTGCAACAGATTTATCATCTCATTCTTTTTTTGTCGACAATAATTTTTTTATTATTTGCGCCTCCCTGCCGCGACGGCACGGAGGCGCTCTCCGTATGTATGCGCTTTACTCTTTTGCCTACCGCTATTACTGTTTTTGCTTTCAGATTAAACGCTTTTAGGCGCAAAAGAGTTACCTTTGCATAAGATAAGCTGCGCTCGGGAAATAGAGAGCAAGCTCTCTTTCCACTCGCAGGCATTACCTTTGCATGGCGCAAATCGTCGCTAACGTCAATTCGTAAAACTACCGCTTATGTGGATTCTGCTGTTTTTCGTCCTGCCGCTGGCAGGCCTCTCGTATGTGTTGTGGCACGTCTGGTGCCTGCTGCCGGTAGGTGCTCCGGCCAAGTGGGCCGTCGTCGTGGCGTGCGTCATGGCGTTCGCCACCATATTCCTGAACTTCTCGCGAACCATAGACTCCATGCCCATGCCGATAGCCCGGGCGTGTTACGAGACGGGATACTCGGCCGTCTTCGTGCTGCTCTACCTCGTCATCGTCTTCCTGCTGCTTGATCTCGGCCGGCTTGCCGGCCTCGTGCCCCGCCCGTGGCTTTACCGCAACGGCGTTACGGCGGCCGTAGTCTCCGCGCTTACGGCCTGCGTTTTCATCTACGGCTACGCCAACTACATGCACAAGCGGCGGCACGCCGTAGAGCTTACCACGGCCAAACCGCTCGGGCGCGACCTGCGCATAGTGATGATGAGCGACCTCCACTTAGGCTATCACAACCCCCGCGCCGAGCTGGCACGCTGGGTAGACATGGTGAACGCCGAGCGCCCCGACCTCGTGCTCATAGCCGGCGACATCGTAGACATGAGCCTGCGCCCGCTGCGCGACGACGGCATGGCCGCCGAGCTGCGGCGCATAGAGGCCCTCGTGTACGCCTGTCTCGGCAACCACGAGTACCACAGCGGCATTAGCGAGTCGGCCGCCTTTCTCCGCGAGGCCGGCGTGCGCCTGCTGCGCGACGGCTCGGCAGAGCTTGACGGACTGGTGCTTGTAGGGCGCGACGACCGCTCCAACCCCCGCCGCAAGAGCCTCGGCGCGCTGATGCGGGGCGTTGACCGGTCTAAATACGTCATCCTGCTCGACCACCAGCCCTACCACCTCGAGCAGGCCGAGCGTGCCGGCGTAGACTTCCAGCTTAGCGGCCACACCCACCACGGCCAGCTTTGGCCCGTGTCGTGGATAACCGACGCCATTTATGAAGACGCCTACGGCCCCTGGCGGCGCGGCCGCACGCACTATTACGTCAGCTCGGGCATGGGCATTTGGGGCGGCAAATTCCGCATAGGCACTTGCTCGGAGTACGTCGTGGCCACGCTCAGGTCAACGGCTGTGCAGACCGATTAGCCGTCGGTCCGTAACCGCTTATTGCTCAGGCCATTATCCCACGCTCGGCGAAAGGCCGCCTTTTGCATCGTCAAAGGCGGCCTTTCGTCGTGTAAAAGGTTACCTTTCGCAGCCCGAAAGGTAACCTTTTACATTGCGCCTGATAGCCCGCCGTTGCACATTTTCTTACTTCTTAACTCATAATTCTTAATTTAATCCTTACCTTTGCATGCTGAATCAATAAACAAGTAAAGATATATGGCAATAATAAAGACGGTAAAAGGCCTTTCCCCGAAGTGGGGCAGAGACTGCTATTTCAGTGAGAACGCCGCCATTGTGGGCGAAGTAGTAATGGGCGACGAGTGCTCGGTGTGGTTCAACGCAGTGGTGCGCGGCGACGTTGCGCCCGTCACCCTGGGCAATAGGGTTAACATACAGGACGGCGCAGTGGTGCATGTCACCAACACTACCGGGCCCGTGCTTATGGAGGACGACGTCACCGTAGGCCACAACGCCACCGTGCACGCCTGCACTATACGCCGCGGCGCGCTGATAGGCATGGGCTCCACCGTACTCGACAACGTTGAGGTGGGCGAGGGTGCGATAGTGGCCGCAGGCGCGCTCGTGCTGCAGGACACTAAGATAGGGCCCCACGAGATATGGGGCGGAGTGCCTGCGAAGTTTCTGAAAAACACCCGCCCCGGCCAGGCCGAGAGCTTCGCCAAGCACTACGTGGAGTACTCGAAATGGTATTTGGAGTAGCCTTGTCGGCCAAAGAGCCGAGAGATTGTAAAAGACGAAAAAGCCTTGCCGTTAAATTCCGGCAAGGCTTTCTTGTCAAACAGCTGAGTATTAAGTTATAAAGCGATGTTTTCTTAATTCTTCACTCTTAATTCTTCACGTCACAGACTGTATCCCGTCCAGCTGAAGATGTCGGTCGGACAACCTGTGTTGCCTGCTGCAATGTTGACCGTTGCGGCTGCGGGGTTGTTGGCGTTAGTGTCTTCTTCAACGTTGGTTGCACTCTTCGTGACATTCACCACGGTGCCGTCGGCGGCGTTGCCCTTGCTGTCCGTCAGGTCTGCGAGCTGTTCTATGAGGCCTGAACCTGACACTACGGCATTGTTGATGGTGGCTTTTGCGAGTCGGCGCACCTTGATAGCGTCTTGCATTGCCTGGTTCTCGGCCAGGTTCTCGATAGTCATGTTTTCTATCTTGAAGTCGGCTTGCGGAGCGTGGTCTGGTCCGTTGCCGTCCAGGTTGCCGTCGGCCTCCACTCCGCGCGGGTCTTCCTCCGTACTGGTGAAATCTGCCTCCCAGCGTCCGTAGCAGTTGGTCAGAGTGCCGCAGTAGCCCTGGGTGAAGTCAAAGCAGTCGTCGTCGCAGTTCACGGCGAGCAAGTTGCTTACGTTTACGCTGCCTCCGAAAAACTCGATGGCATCGTCAGCGCCCTCGGCTATGTAGATGTTCTCAATCCGTGTGCCGTTGCCTACGCCGTTGAGCGTAAGGCCGTTGTGCTCTATGTCGGCACTTGAGCGCGCTCCCGAGTAAAGTATGCGCACGTAAGTCAGCACGCCCGAGTTGTCGTTAGCCTTGTCTCCGCCGTAGGGAATGTTGTTGTCCACCTCGGTCATAGCCTCGTTCACGGCGTTCTCGCCAGATATCGGCGCGTATCCGTTGATGATTATTCCGCCCCAGTAGCCCGATTCGGCGGTCTCGTTGTCGGCCGTGAACGTTATCGGAGCCTCGGCCGTACCCTCAGCGAAGATTTGTCCGCCGCGCTCTACGATGATGTAGTTGGCGAAGCCGTTGCGTGCCTTTATAGTCATTCCGGCAGGTATTCTCAACACGCCGCCTTCCTTTACGTGCACCGTTCCGTCAATGTAGTATTGCTTTGCGGCGTCGAGCGTCACGTCGCTCGTTATCTCCGCAGGCATGTTCTCCTCCTCTATTGTTGGCGCGGTGCTGCCGTTTCCGCTGAAGTCGTAGCCCGTCCAGGCGAATGCCGACGTGTCGGCGCCGGTGTTGCCGCTTACTATCTGCACGCCGTCATACTGCTGGTTGGAGTTCACGAGGTCGTCGCTTACGTTGGTAGCGTTGTTGGTTACGCTTATGGCTGTTGCCGTGTTGGCGTCGCCCTTGCTGTCGGTCAGGTCGATAAGGTTCTGTATTTCGCCGCTACCCGTTACCAGCGCGTTGGTTATGTTGGCCGTAGCGAGTCGGCGTATCTTTATCGCGTCTTGCATAGCTTGGCCCGAGGCGTTGTTCACGATGGTCATGTTCTTTATCGTGAAGTTAGCTTGGGGAGCGTGGTCAGGGCCGTTGCCGTCAAGGTTGCCGTCGGCCTCCACGCCGCGCGGATCTTCCTCAGTGCTTGTGAATCCGCTTTCCCACACGCCGTAACAGTTGTCAAGCGTTCCGCTGTAACCCTGGGTAAAGTCGAAGCAGTCGTCGTCGCAGTTCACGGCAAGCAGGTTCGTCACGTTCACTGTTCCGCCGAAAAACTCTATCGCGTCGTCGGCACCCTCGGCGATATATATGTTGTTTATCGTCGTGCCGTTGCCCACTCCGTTGAGCGTAAGGCCGTTGTGCTCTATGTCGGCACTCGAGCGTGCGCCCGTGTAAAGCAGCTGCACGTATTCTATCACGCCGCTGTTGTCGGCCGCGTCGCCGCCTCCGTAGGGTATGTTGTTATCCACTTCGGTCATGGCCTCGTTCACGGCGTTCTCACCGGAGATAGGAGCGTTGCCGTTGATGATGAGTCCTCCCCAGTGGCCTGACGACGCGTTGTCTACGTCGGCGGTGAAGATGATGGGTCTGTCGGCCGTTCCGCGTGCGTTGATCTTACCGCCTCTCTCTACTATTATGTAATTAGCGAAGCCTTTGGCAGCCTTGATAACCGTTCCGGCAGGTATCTCGAGCGTAGCCCCGGCGGGTACGTTCACCGTTCCGGTCAGGTGGTATTCCTTGTTGGCGTCGAGCGTCACGGTGCCCTCTATGGCACCTTTCAGCTCGACGGTCTCGGCCGGCGGGTTGATGTCTCCGCCTCCGTTGTTGTCGTCATCGCTGCAAGATGTAAAACTTACTGCGCTCATTACGGCCATGAAAGCCATAGCGTTCAGAAATAACTTCTTCATGTTGCTGAATAATTTGATTGGTAAATTAATATTGTTTCCTTATTTTCCGTTTAGCGTCCTGCTGCCTGCCGCATCGTGCGGCGTGGTTTTTACAGGTTGTAAGATACTCCGATGCTGAGGTCAACGCCCTTCTTGTATTTGCTCAGTATTACGTCTTCTCCCGTAGCGTTGCCCTCTCGCGTGAGCTGATGGGCGGCGTTGAGCAGGTTGCGGGCCTTCAGGTTGAGCGAGAAGTGCTTACCGAGCTGTGCCGACGCAACGAAGTCAAGCGTTGGTATTCCGTTCTCTATGATGTCCTGGTAGCCTTCTGTTCCGATTGTGTAGATGCGGTCGCTGAAGTAGTTGAACACCAATGCGCCGGTAAATGAGTTGCTTCCCTTGCGGTATAGGTAGGTCAGGTCGGCGTTGAGCAGCCACGGGGCGGCTCCTTCGAGCTGCGAGCCTGAGGGGTCGGTGGCGAGCGGCACCTTAGCGCAAGTGTACGTGTAAGCTCCGTTTACGCCGAGTGTGAGGCGGCTGAGCCCGTCGTTTTCAAGCGCATTAGAGAACAGGTGCTTCTTCAGTTCCATCTCTACGCCCGCTGCCGTGGCGTGGTCTGAGATGTTCTCGTATGAGAGGAAGCCGCCGGCACTTGCTATCTCGATGCGCGAGATGGGGTTCTTGATGTATTTGTAGAAGCCCGTTACCGAGAGCAACTCCGACGGGGAGAGGTACCAGTCCCACTTAATGTCGAGGTTGTAGTTGTCAGACGGTCTCAAGTCGGGGTTACCCTGGCTGTTGAAACTCACGCTTACGTAGCGGAAGGGCGATATCTCCTTTGCTTGCGGCAGCGTGTAAGTCTTGCTTGCGGCGAGGCGGAGCGCGTGCTTGTCGGTGAGGTTGTAGCGCAGGTTGAGGCTCGGCAGGAAGTACGACTTGTCTATCTCCTGTTCGCCTCGGCTGCCCCCTCGGTTCACGTTATAGTCCACCTTGAGGTTCACGTTGTCGTATTTCAGGCCGAGGTTGGCCGTGAACCCAGGCGTAAACTGGTATGTAGCCTCTGCGTATGCCGAGTGGATGTTCTTCTTCACGCCGTATTCGTCTACGTTGCGGTCAAGCCTGAACACGCCGGCTGCTAAGTTGTCTTGGTTATAATAGTCGTCGAAGCGTATGTCGTTAATGTCAAACTCGTTCTGCCTTACTACCGACATGTCGTATTCAACGGCCTCGAATCCGTCGTCGATGAAGCGTCCCATGTAGCCCACTTGCACGTTGGAGTTGCCGTCGAAGCCGTCTTTCAGCTTGTACGTGAGCGAGGCGCGCGCGTTGAAGTCTTTCTCGTCAAGCTCCGAGAAGTAGCGTTGCTGTATGCCGGTGCCCTTCATCGGCACGTAGCCCTGTGATGTCTTTACGAGATTGTTGATGCGGCGGTCAGGCTCGTTGCCGTTTATCTTGTTGTACGACAGTCCGGCGTTGAGGTCTAACTGCTTGCCTATCTGCCATTTGCTGATCAGCTGGTTTACGAACAGCAGGTTGTCGTTGGTCTGCTGGCGGCGCATGAATCCCTCGTAAGTGTCAGACGACTGATAGTCGGCATCCATGCCGAGATAGTCGCCCACCGACTCTCTCGAGGCGTGCACCATCATGAAGTTGTAGCCTATGCGGTGCTTGCGGTTGTGCGTGTACTCAAGGTTGGCCATTGCTATTTGGCTCGTCTCCACCTGCGATATGTCGCCCTGCATGTCTTGCGACAGCGTGCCGCTGGTGGTGGAGTTGCGCACTTCCTCTTCATAGTGGGTGAAGTTCTTGTTATGGCTTGCCACGAGATAGAACGAAAGGGCGTTGTCGCCGAGCCTGAACCTCTTTCCTCCCGACGCGGCGTAGCTCTGGTTTACCTGCAAGTCTTGCTTCGACGGGTCGAGCGAATTGTTGAAACGATACGAGTCGAGGTTGCCGCCGGGCTGTGCCTTGTCGGCGAAGCCGAAGGCGTTAACGCCGTCGAGGCGCATGAAGTCTGACGAGACTGTCTGCGTATTCAGTCCTCCAGACACGCTTATGTTAAGTTTCCCGTCGCCGGTGAGCTCCTTCGACGTTATGTTGATGTCGGCTCCGGCGGCGTCGGCCGGCGTGTTGCTGTAGAAGGCCTTGTTCACGTCGATCGACTGTATGACGTCCGTCGTGAAGAAGTCGAGCGCGATGTTCTTGTATTCGGGGTCTTCCGACGGTATGGGGAAGCGATTGAGCGTGGTGATGTTGTAGCGGTCGCCGAGTCCGCGCACGAAGACGTTCTTTACGCCTTCCTGCTTCGATATGCCCGAGATCTTCGCCACGGCGGCCTGCGCGTCGCTTATGCCCTTGCGCGACAACTCCTGCGCGCCTATGGTCTGAACGGCTATTATCGAGCGTTTCTGCTCCATCATCGTGACGTTCTCCGACTCGCGGTTGGCCTTTGCCACCACTTCTACGGCTGCCAGCTGGCGATTGTCGGTCTCCATGTCGAAGTCGAGTGTGGTCACCTTGTTGTCTTCCACCTTTACTTGGCGTTTCACGGCCGTCTTATATCCTATGTACTTGATCTCAATGTCATAGATTCCGTCTTTCAGTCCCGATAGCTGAAAGTTGCCGTCTATGTCGGTCACAGCGGCCACGTTGCTGCCTACCACCTGCACCGTAGCCCCAATCAGCGGTTCTTGCGACTGCCTGTCTTTCACACGTCCCTTAACGTCTACGTCCGTAATGTCGGCGCCCATTGACGGAACTGCCATGAGCGACATTAACATTGCGGCGCTTAACCATCTTCTTGTTTTCTTCATCTCTCTTCGTTCATTCTTGTTTTCGGCTGCAAAGTTCGGACATCTGTGTTACAAGGAAATCTCATCAGGGTGAACAAACATTATCAATCTTATTACCAATACTTTGCGTTCATGTTTATGAATTGTTACAAAGCCGCGCCCTATTCCTTATAATAATAAGAGGCAGGACGGCGGATGCATGCCGAAAAGGCGGCCTTTAGCATCCTAAAAGGTTGCCTTTGGCGTCGTAAAAGGTTACCTTTCGCAGCCCGAAAGGTAACCTTTTGAATCGTAACGTTTCACCGCTCGGTCGGCGTTATTCCGTAAGTTATTGTGCCGCCTGCGGCGAAACTGAAACCGAAACGCCGCCTCCGGCTTACGGTTTTTCGCCGTTTCTGTGAGCAAAAAAATGTTATTTATTATGATGAACGGTCAAAATTTATTACCTTTGACAAGTTTTTTGAACGATAAGCGTGCGCTTGTAAAACGGCTTGCGGCCGTATCCCAAGCGTGAGTCAACCTGTTATGATTATGAGATTAAGGACTATCTTATTCGCGTTTGTGCTTTCGTTGGCGGCCTTGTCGGCCGCCCATGCCGCTCCCGTAAGCCTCGAGAGGGCGCGCGCCTTAGCCCTCGGCAGCATGCGCGGCTCGGCGGTCCAAGCTCCCGGTACCGGCGGGCGCGACGGCGGCGGGCAGGCACTCGTGTTGGCTAAGGAGGCCGTGGCCGACGTGGCGGGGCACGGACGGGCCACTCTGTATTACGTGTTCAACAAGGGCGCAGACGGCGGAATGGTCGTCATAGCCGGCGACGACCGCATGCGCCCCGTGCTCGGGCGTACCGACAGCGGCACCTTCAGCGAGCCGCAAGCCAATCCTGGCCTGCGCTGGTGGCTTGACGCCGTAGGCCGTGCGGCCGTGGCCGTGATAGCCTCGGACGGCGGCGAGACGTATGCCGCCGCCCCTTCAGGCCGTGCGGCCGGTGCGGTGGCTCCGCTCGTGGAGACCCGCTGGGGCCAGCGCGAGCCGTACAACATGCTCTGCCCTTACGACAACTCACACTTCGGCCGCAGCCTTACGGGATGCGTGGCTACGGCCATGGCGCAGCTGATGTATTACTGGCGATACCCCGAGCACGGCTCTGGCACGGCCGACTATACTACCGACACCCACGGGTTCGGGATAAACGAGAATCTCGCCGCTTACGGCTTTGATTACGACAAGATGAGCCTAACCTACACGGGGACCGAGCCTGCAGAGGCCCAAGAGGCCGTGGCGCGCCTCATGTATGCCTGCGGCGTGGCCGCCGGCATGGACTATTGCTCGCTGGAGTCGGGTGCGGTGACGCCCGTGTCTGTGCTGATTGACAATTTCGGCATGGACGAGTCGTGCAACCAGATCTACCGCACCAACTTCACCACGGCGGAGTGGGAGACCGTCATCAGGCACGAGCTTGACCAGGGGCGGCCGCTGCTTTACTCGGGCGGAAGCCCGTCGGGCCGCCACATCTTCATCTGCGACGGTTACGACGAGACCGGCCTGTTCCACATTAACTGGGGATGGAACGGCGACGACGACGGCTATTTCGATCTCGTCACGCTTGATCCTTACGACGAGCCGGGTGCCGGATTCTCGTCGGAACAGGAGATTGTCTACGGCATAAAGCCCGCAGGAGCACCGGGCGACGTGGCGTATGACAACCGCATGTATTACCGCTCGGTGGAAAACATGACCGAAGGCACTGTGCCCCCGGGCGACACCATTCGTTACAAAGTCTACGAGCTGCTGTGCCGCTCAAAGCATTTTAAGGGCTATGTGGGCACGGCCCTTTACGCCGCCGACGGCTCGATGGCCGACGCCGCCTATTGCTACACAATCGACATAGACCGCAATCTCTATTACGGCGAGGTGGAGATGGAGTACGCTTTCGCCGCCGACGTGCCCGACGGCACGTACACCCTCGTGCCGCTGTGCGGCGAAAGCGAAGACGAATATCATGCCATGACGCCCGTTAAGGGCAAGGGCCTCGTTGACCATCTTGTCGTAACGGTCAGCGGCGGCGTGGCCGCCGTGTCGCAGCCGGCGGCCCCCGTGCGCAGCCTTAGCATTGGCGGCGAGCCCCGTATTGAAGGTGGCGCGGCATACGCGGGCTATTCGGCCGGAGTGACTATACCCGTTAAGAACACCGGCGCTTACTTTAACGACCTGCTGACCGTGGTAGACGTCTCTAGCGGCCGTACCGTGTTTGAAGACGATTTCATAATAGACGAGGGCGAGACAGGCGACTTTGTCATGACGCTTGATTTCGACCGGGCCGCCGCCTGCACTGAGTATGAGGTGGGTTTCACCGATGCCGACGGGTCGCGCAACGTCGTAGGGTGCTTTGCCGTCAGCGTGGCCGAGCCGGCCGCAGGCGAGCCCGACATGCAGGGCGAGCCCGTCACGATGGACGGCAAGGTGGTGGCCTACGGCGATAAGTTGTACGTTGAGGCCGCTTACGCCAACCGTGGAGGCTTTTACGACGGCTATTCGTGCCTGCGGGTCGACGTGGCCGGAGGCCACTATTACGTCAATCTCAGCCCCATGAGGCTGAATAAGGACGAGCGCAGGGTGGTAGAGTCTGAGGTCGACGTCAGGCTGGTGCTCGACGAGCTGGGCCTCGCAGAGGCGCAGGGAGTGGTGCGCCCGTGCTTCATCGACTTTACTGACATGATGTATGTGTCGTTCGACTTGCCCGTGAGTTTCGCCGTCACGGCCGACGGCACCGAGCCGCCGCTGCTCCTTTCGGCAGGAGGCACGGCCGATGTGGCAGACGGCACGGCTTACGCCGGCAGCGAGGCCGAGGTTAAGTTTACGGTGGCCAACGGCGGCGTAGCCTTCAGCGGCGTGGTCAACGTCACCGATGCCGGCGGTGGCGAGAGCGTTTATCGAGGCATGATAGACGTGACCGAGGGCGGCGAGGCCGATGTCGTGATGGACGTTACGCTGCCTGCCGAGCCGGGGACGCACCTCTACGAGGTAAGCGTAAACAACCTGCTCGACGAGTGGCAGCCGATAGGCACCGTGAGCGTCGACGTAGCCCGGACTCCGGCCGGCATATCCGTGCCGGGCGCAGGCGGTGCCGACGGCGGTGCGCAGGCCTTGCCTGTTTACACGGTCGGCGGTGTCCGCGTCGGTACTACGGCCGATGCCGACCGTCTGCCGCCGGGCGTTTATGTGGCCGGAGGAAAGAAGTTTGTCGTGAAATAGTGTGTGATGTTAACCCGTAAACGTTGCCGTATGAACGTATTGCATAAGTTTTTAGCCTATGCGGCGTGTCTTTCGCTGCTGCCGGTATCCGTCGCCGCGCAAGAGACGGGCGGCGGACTGATGCCGGGCCGGCATGATTTCGGCATGCCCCAGCCGCTCGTCGGTGTGCCCACTCCTGAGGCCTTGCGCGACTCATTGGTGTTCGCCTCGTTGTCAAGAGATTCGCTTTGGCTCCGCCCGAGGCTTCCGCAATGGCACGGCCGTGACTGTTCGGCAGTAGGATTCGGGGGTGCGGGCCGCATGGGCGGCGTGGTGCCGGCGTCAGGCGGTATGCCGTTCGACCGCAATCCTTACGTTTTCGACTTCAACACTTCAGGCGTCTTGACCTCGTGGAAGGGCGGGGCTGTGGTGGGCTCGGGCTTCCGTGCCACCATGCCCGGCCTCATGTCGCGGCATAATGCGTCGGTTGGCGTGGTGCAGGACGTAGGCCGTTTCACGTTCACGGGCGGCGTTTCGGCCGACCGCTACTTGCTTTGGCGCGGCACGCGCACGGCTTACAGCGTCAGCGGTTCGGTCAACTACCGTTTCAACGACAATGTCTCGGCCACGGTGTTCGGGCGTTACAGCACCAACAACTCGTTTTATTCTATGGCCGCCATGCCGTATATGGGCACGTCGGGCTACGGCGGCTACGTCACGTTCATGGGCGAGACGGTGGGCATGGACCTCGGCGTGGAGCGTTATTACGATCCCTATGCGCGCCAATGGGTCACGTCGCCCATCATAACTCCTAAGATTAAGTTCGGTGATAAGTTTACGCTGGATTTGCCGGTAGGCTGGCTCGTCAAGGAAGCCCTTGACAATGCGTTCAATAAGAACAAGTGGCGCAGCGGTCCGATGATCATGCCCGAGGCCCTGCCCATGCCCGGACAAATACCTTTCGCGCCGCCGGAAATGCCTAAATGAATTAAGAGTTAAGAAACGAAGTTCGGTTTAACGCCGAACTTCGTTTCTTAACTCTTAATTCTTTCGAGTGCCGCTTTTCTCATCTTCTTAAGCAGGTCGCTGGCGAAGATGAAGTCTGTAAGGTTTTGGTTGTCGCTGCCCATCACCTGCGAGCTGACGCCTTCCCACTCCTTGTGTCCTTTGTGTATGAAGATTATTTTCTCGCCGATGCCCATCACGGAGTTCATGTCGTGGGTGTTGATGATTGTGGTGATGCCGAACTCGTGGGTGATGCCGTGCAGCAGTTGGTCGATGACGAGCGATGTCTTCGGGTCGAGACCGGAGTTCGGCTCGTCGCAAAACAGGTACTTCGGGTTCAGCGAAATCGCCCTGGCTATGGCCACGCGCTTTTGCATTCCGCCTGAAAGCTCGCCCGGAAACTTGCGGTCGGTGCCCGTAAGGTTTACCCTGTCGAGACACGTCCGTGCACGGTGGATGCGGTCGCGGAGCGTCATCGACGAGAACATGTCAAGCGGAAACATCACGTTTTCGAGCACGGTCATCGAGTCGAACAGTGCCGCGCTTTGGAATATCATGCCCATCTCGCGGCGCAGGGCGGCCTTTTCCTTTTTGTTCATGGTCACGAAGTTGCGCCCGTCGTACAACACTTCGCCGCTCGTCGGAGCGAGAAGTCCTACGAGATTCTTTATCAGCACGGTCTTACCTGAGCCGCTTTGGCCTATTATCAGATTGGTCTTTCCGCCCTCGAACACGGCGCTTATGTCCTTAAGTACTTCCTTATCGCCGAACGATTTGCAGAGATTGCGTATTTCTATCATTGTTGTTTCGGTTATGTGGTTTTACGGTCTTGAGGTCATAAGGTGATGATTATGCCGTAGAGTTGTATTCTTTTTCGGCTGTGCGGTCCGTCAAAACGACCGTATAACCGCAACACTTTATGACCGTATGACCTTAAGATAGAATCTGTGTGAGGAACAAATCCGAGAAGAGTATCAGCACGCTGCTCGTCACCACAGCGTCGGTGCTGGCCTTGCCCACGTTCACCGAGCCTCCCTCTACGGTGTAGCCGTAATATGAAGGCACGCTCGTTATGATGAAGGCGAAGAACAGGCTCTTGATGATGCTCATGTACATGAACCACGGGTTGAAGTCGTACTGCAGTCCGAGCGTGAGGTCTTCGGGGCTGATCACGTGTCCGATGTACGCCGTGGCGTAAGCTCCGATGATGCCCGAGGCCGTGCTGAAGATTACGAGGAATGGCATGAGGGACATCATGCCGAGTATCTTGGGCAGTATGAGGAAGTTTGCTGAGTTGACGCCCATTATGTCAAGCGCGTCGATTTGCTGCGTTACGCGCATCGTTCCGATTTCAGAGGCGATATTGGAGCCTACCTTTCCTGCCAAGATAAGGCACATTATGGACGACGAAAACTCAAGGAGCATGATTTCGCGGGTGACGTATCCGGTAACGAACTTCGGCATCCAGGCACTCTGCACGTTGAGTTTTATCTGTATGCAGATTACCGCCCCGATGAAGAAAGATATCAGGAGCACTATCCCTATGGAGTTGACGCCGAGCGCTGACATCTCCTTTACGTATTGCTTTAGGAACATCCTGAAGCGTTCTGGGCGGGCTATTGCGCGCCCCATGAGCATCAGGTAGCGTCCGAAGCTGGTGAGATATTTGTGTAGAAGCATATTTTTTAATTCATAATTCACAATCAGCTTGCGCTGAACTTTCGTTTAATTATTCATAATATGGCTGCGCCTTGTCAATTCGTAATTGATAATTTATGATTCATAAATTTACTTGCTGATTTACTGCTTATGTTAAAAACTTTTTCAGTCAAGCCGATTATGAATTCATGAATTATGAATTATGAATCGGGCGAATCTTACCGCAAAAGTAACCAAAATAACTAAAAAACTGCAAAGCGCGATAGAGTTTTTGCATTAATAAAGTATTATTAGGCACAATTTTACTACTTTTGCAGCAAAACAAAGCATAGGATGAACGTAACGACTGACAATATTGAAGCGCCCCAAGACATGTGCATGGTGCTGCGCACGGAGGGCCTCGTGAAGCGCTACGGCAAGCGCACGGTGGTCAACGACGTGTCGATAAACGTGCGTCAGGGCGAAATCGTGGGCCTGCTCGGCCCCAACGGAGCCGGTAAGACAACTTCTTTCTATATGACTACGGGCCTTATCGTGCCCAACGCAGGTCATATTTATCTTGACGACAAGGACATTACCAAGTTTCCCGTTTACAAGCGTGCGCGTGCCGGCATCGGTTATCTGCCGCAGGAAGCGAGCGTGTTCCGCAAGCTGAGCGTGGAGGACAACATCCTCGCCGTGCTCGAGATGACCGACCTTACGCGTAAGCAACAGCTTGAAAAGCTCGAGAGCCTGATACGCGAGTTCCGCCTTGAGAAGGTGCGAAAGAACATCGGCGACCGTCTGTCGGGCGGCGAACGCAGGCGCACGGAGATAGCCCGTTGCCTGGCCATCGACCCCAAGTTCATAATGCTCGACGAGCCTTTCGCCGGCGTAGACCCCATTGCCGTGGAGGACATACAGCATATAGTGTGGCGCCTGAAGTACCGCAACATCGGCATACTGATAACCGACCATAACGTAGAGGACACCCTCTGCATCACCGACCGTGCATATCTTCTGTTCGAGGGGCGCATCCTGTTCCAGGGTTCGCCCGAGGAACTTGCCGAGAATAAGATAGTGCGCGAGAAGTATCTGACCAACAGCTTCGTGTTGCGCCAAAAGGATTTCCAGCGCATCGACGAGGAAAAGCGTGCCCGCGAGGCTGCCGAGGAAGCGTGAGGGTGCCGCCTGACGCATGGCGGCACGGGGCGTTTCACTGACAGTTCCCCCCCCCCTTCCCCATCCCCGTGTTTTTATATATAAGGCCGGACAAGATGGAATTAAATGCAACCATCTTGTCCGGCCTTATGCGTTGTTAAAGGTGTTCTATCTCTTCGGCCGGCAAGCCCGTTACCTTGCTTATCGTCTCCGTAGGCAAGCCCAGCTCTTTCATCTTGGCGGCATGCTCGATGTTTTTATTCCTTTCTCCCTCTGCAATGCCTTCTTTCCTTCCCTCGGCATGTCCCTCTTTTCTTCCTTCAGCCCTTCCTTCAGCCCTTCCTTCGGCCAAACCTTCGGCTCTTCCCTCGGCTCGTCCTTCGGCTCTTTCGGTGAAGATGTTGTCTTTCAGGATTACTATGTTGTCAAGGTGGCGGTAGTATGCGCGCAGCTCGTCTTTCGTCATGCGGTCGAGCATGAGGCGTTCGCGCACCTTGTCGAGTCCGGGAGCCGTGGCTCCGTCGGGCAGTTCGCCCGTGTTCAGGTAGTATATCCACTCCTCCAGCGGGCTTTTGGCCACTTGGTTGAAGTCGTTCACCTTCAGGATGTAGTATTCCGGGTAGAGCTGGCTTACGGCGTCCACCTTGAACGTCTGCCTTTGGAACGGCGTCAGCTCGAGTATGTCGCCGTTGTGTATGCCGCGAAACTCGGTCTTGCCGTGGTAAACGTAGTCCTTGCCCGAGCCGAGCGAAAAGTAGACTATGTTCACGCTGTACACCTTGCGCACCTTGCCGTAGCCGTCGCCTCGGTTGATGTATTCCGTCACGAGCTTCGACGTGCCGAAGAGCATGCGCTGGAAGTAGGCGTACTCGTTGTTGTTTTGCACCTCGATAAGTATCAGTTCGCCCTTAGAGTCTTCGGCCAGCATGTCCACGCGGTTATACTTGTCGTACTCCTCGTCTTGGTTGCTTTCGCTCTCCAGCAGCCGCCTTATCGTGATTTTCTCGTTGAGCAGCGTCGTAAGCAAGCCCTCGAGCACGCCGAAGTCGGCCTTGTTCCTCAACAGGCGTTTCATCGCCCAGTCGAAGCGTATGTATTGCTGTCTTTTCTTCTCTGTCATAGTGTTTGCACTTTATGTTTATGGTACGTCGGCGTTTCCGCCTTGCATGCAGGCAAAGATAGTGAAAGGTGAGCGCAATGACAAATAAAAAACACAGTTTTTTAGCTTGACATTGCCGAACCGCATCCTATCTTCGCAGAAGCAAAGATAGTGAATAAGTACGTTCCTTGCAAATATGCCGCCGCATTTTTCTACGCCGTTTTACGCCGATCTTCACGCTGAGTTGGGTGTAGTCGTGTAATGGGTTGATAGTCAATGCGTTACAAAAGGATGTCTTTTGCAACGCAAAAGGCGGCCTTTTACAGCCTGAAAGGTAACCTTTTGCGTCGTGAAAGACCGCCTTCGCATTTCTTCCCGGCCGTGCGCCTCTGTTTGTGAGGCCGTATTGCAGGTTTTTGCGGAAAAGATATCGGGTGACATTTGCCGTATTGCTATTTTTTATTACTTTTGCGTCTTGTCCGTGAGTGGTCGGCGTAGGGGCCGCTCAAGGTTTATACACGTAGTAGCTCAGGGCGTCGGTTATGCATAAGGTAATAGTCATGTCAATACTGGTCGCGGCTTTGTCCGTGCTCTCGTCATGCCACAGCGACGGCAGGGGCGAGGGCGTGTTGCGCCTAGCCGACAGCCTCATGGAGCAGCGCCCCGACAGCTCGCTCGCCCTGTTGCGCCGCGACTCGCTGCTCTTCGCCGGAGCCTCGAAGGCCGTGCGCATGGCCTACGTAGTGTCGAGAACAGAGGCCGAGGACAAGCTCTACGTGTCCCACCGCTCCGATTCGGCCATGCTCCGCGCCGCCGAATACTTCTCGTCGCGCGGCTCCGAGCTGCAGCGCGTGCGCTCGTGGTACTTGCTCGGCCGCGTGTATTGCGACATGCTGCTCTACGGCCACGCGCTGTCGGCGTTTGGCAAGGCCATCGGCGGCGAAGCCACAGCCGATTCCGCCGTATGCCGTTACAAGGCCCGCGCCTGCACGTGGGCGGGAGCCATATATGAGGAAAAGGAGCTTCACGCCGACGCACTGCGCTATAACAAGCAGGCATACGAGTATGCACGTCGGGCCGACGTCCCTTCGGTCGAGGTCTATGCGCTGCGTGATATCGGACGGTCGTATAGGAATTTGTCTAAAGATGTTGAAGCTATAAGATATTATAAATTTGCGGCAAATAAGGCAAAGGCTTTTAATGACAGTTCTCTTGTTGTTATGGTAATGGAAGAGTTGGCTGGGGTTTATATTGATAACAGGCAATTTTGTAAGGCAAAGAATGCTCTGTCCAATAATATTAGTAGTACCTTAAATGTTGATTTGGCACCTCATTACTTTATAAGAGCAGAATATTATGATAATATAGGATTGGTAGATTCTGCTGTATATTATTACGATAAAGGCCTTGTCTATGGTTGGGAAAAAGTTAATGTGCATGCGTTCTTAAAACTTGCGAGACTCTATAAAAAGAATGATGATTATGTTAATGCTGTAAAATATTATGATTCATGTTTGTATAATATTGATTGCTTAAGGAGGAATCAATCGACTGAATACGGAAATCTCATGTCAAATTTGGAAAATAAATTAGACATTGAACGGAAGAATGTTGCTTTTATGGAAACAAAGATGAATCTTATAATATTGATAATCATTATTTTAATTCTTATTATAGTAGTATGTGTTGTTGTTTACAAGTCTTATAAAAAACATAAAAAGGCTTTTCTTGACCAACAAAAACGGGTTGAAAGATATTGGCAAGAAAAACGTGATACCGACTTACAAATTATCCATAAGAATGAAAAACGTATAATGCAACTTGAACGTGATTTGTCTTCGTCGAATGAAACACTTACGGAATTGCGTAAAAGTCTTATTAAAACTGAGGCAGAAATGCTTTTAAAGCAGAATGAAATAATTAACTTTGAACGTAAACATAGTGAATTGTTAATCGCGGATTTAACAGACACAGAGATTTATAAATTGTATCATAATCCATTATCAAATCCTACAAATTCAGATTATCATAAACTGTTGCATGCTTTGAATAATACTTATAAAGATTTTACATTGCGTTTAAAAGATTTTTATCCGGACATAAGTAAAAGTGAAATTTGGATTTGTTGCATGATTAAGATAGGACTTTCTGCAAAAGAAATTTGTAATATTTCTTCGTATTCATATAGCTCCTTGAGTATGGCAAAGTCTCGTTTATATAAAAAAATGTTCAATCAAAAAGGGTCCGCAAAAGATTTGGATACGTTTATCCGTGAATTTTGATTAAGTTAATGTGCTTATTTTCAATGACTTTCCTACTATTTGTGAAAGTCGTGAAGTTTTGTGAAGTTTAATATTAATATGTTCTAATCATACTTTTATACTTTTGCAAAAAAGTTTTTTGGTATGAAACATTTGATATTAATTATTACTTATGCATTTGTTACGCTTAGTATAAAGGCGAATGCTGTTTTTAATTTATCTGATTTTTATAAAATAAATGTAGAGTATTGTGATATTGAGGACGGTAAAAAAGGACGTATGTTAGTCGATTATCCTCAATTGTATCAATCGTTGGATTATTTATATGTTCAAACAGAGGTTGTATATGATATATGTATAATAATAAGAAACTCACAAGGAGCTGTAGTAAAGGAAGACATTCTTTTCATTGAACCTGAGAAAGAAAATTTATATTATATAGGAGACTTTGATAGTGGTGAATACAATATTGAAATAGATTTTCAACATATCTTAATAAAAGGAACTTTTGTTGTTGATTAGTTTGAATAATAAAAATACTAATTAAAATATTTGTAATTATGAAATTAAAAATTTTTGCAACAATTGCGTTTTGTTGTGTGGCATTTGTATGTAATGCACAGTTTAAGATCCATTCAAATGGTAATATTTCGATTAACACGACAAGCACTCCTTTATCGCAAATTTCGATAAATAGTGCAGGAGTTGCAGACCATTGTTTCTATTTGACGGGAACAAAGAACGGTGTGTATAGCAGAACTACCGGTGCCGGATATAATTGGGGCTATGCCGGCGATTTTGAAAATTCGGGCTTTACCAGTAATTTTATCGTTGGTGTTAAAGGTGCAATCTTATCGTCAACGGAATACAATAATGGCCGCTCGTTTGGCATTATGGGAGTAGGAGGCTATGCAACGAACGGCTGGAATTACGGTGTATTCGGACGTTTACAGGGCTCCAAATACGGAGCCGGTGTATATGGAACGAGTAACCCAACCGATAATGGCACTTATGTAGATGGAAAATACGCAGGCTATTTTAACGGAAACACTAAGGTGTAGGAGATTTGACGGTCACGGGTACGGTTAAAGGATTGGTGCTGGGGCAGGCGGCAACAGTGTCTTCACAACAGAGATCGGTCAATTCTGTGGAAGAAACGATTTGCGATAAACTATCTTTGCTTTCGGCTGTAGGTTATTATAAGGAAGTGCCGGTGAGAAGCGTTAATGTAATGGTTGGCGACACTTTGGTGGAGGAGCAAGCTCCTACATTGATTGAAATGCAAGATTTGTCGAAGAAGCATTATGCGTTGTCGGCTGAAAGCGTGGAAGCAGTTTATCCTGATTTGGTCTATGAGGCGGAAGACGGAACTAAAAGCATTAATTATATAGAGCTGGTGCCGTTGCTTGTGCAAGCTATAAACGAACTTCAAACTCAAATAGAAGTTTTAAAAGGAACTTCTAATAATGCCGTTGCAGCAAGACATGGAGAATCAACAAGCGTGTATGGCACATCCGTTGACGGGCTCGGAAACGATTCTAAGTTGTTTCAGAATAGTCCTAATCCGTTTAGGGAATCAAGTGTAATAAAGGTAAAACTTCCTGATTCTTATAAAAGCGCAAGTTTGCATGTCTTTGATATGTCAGGTAAACAGTTGAAGCAAATAGACGTTACGGGATATGGAGAAACGTCGGTAACTTTATCGGCCGGCATGCTTGGCTCTGGCATGTATCTTTACAGTTTGGTTATAGACGGCAAAGTGGTCGACACTAAACGGATGATCGTGACGGATTGAGCCTGTTAGGACTTTATAATCATAATATTAATCTTTGGTAGGGAGAGTCAGTTTTATTGGCTGTAAACCTTTATAATATGTTTGATCGGATTTATTCGACGCTTTTTAAAGTGTATGAAAAGCACGATCTCTCTTCTTGGGAACGTGAGCCGGGATGCGTAATGAGTATTTACGGCGTTTACCACGTGTTGTGCGAACGCGGCTGGGAGACTCTTGTGCGCGAGCAGGTTGCGGCCTTGAAAGAGAGCGGCCTGTATGCCGCCACTAAGCGCATTTATGTGAGTTGCATCGCGCTCGGCGCTGACGACGCGGACAAGCTCGTAAGGATTATAGGCGAAGAGAAGGCCGTCGTGATATTTAAAAGCCACGATCCGTTAAGGTTTGAGTACACCGCGCTCGATTTTGTCCGCACAAAGAGCTTGGAGGAAGACTGTCTGATATATTATTTCCACACGAAGGGGATAACGTATTATAACGGCAACGTGGCAGACAGGCACTTCCTTGCATTCAGGCGCAATGTAGAGGCGTGGAGGAAGATGATGGAGTATTTCGTGTTTACAAAGTGGCACGCGGCCGTCAACGTGCTGCTCGGCGGTTATGATACTTACGGATGCTTCAGGATGCCCCCACCGCCGCAACCGTTTAGGATGTACGCCGGCAACTTCTGGTGGGCGCGCTCGTCGTATCTGCACAGGCTGCCGGCTTTTCCCGAAGGTGTCGTGATAACCAACAGGTATCTTGCCGAAGAGTGGATTTATAAGGGCGCGCCGCATGATTTCTCTGCCTTCGATTGCACGGCCGACCTTTATTATGTTTATATGGATAAGGCCGTCTATGCTGACAGTAAAGTGCCTCTGCTCAAGTGGCTTAAGCTCGTGATTAGCCATAATTGGGTGAAAACGAGAAAGCATCTGCTAAAGTATGACTATTAAGGCAAAGCGCATGGACCGCTATCTGGCCACGTATAAAGGCGGATGAAGGCTGTATATTTGTATTATTTATCAAAAATTAATAACAATGAAGAATATTATATTGTTGTTTTGTGCAAACTGTATGTTTATTGCAGTAAATGCCAACCGGAATATGAATAAGTGTTTTATTGATTTTATAGAAAAACAGGACACTGTTAGGTCCTATTCAAATGAAACGGAAGAAACCTGTCGTGACGTTATGGCCGATGTGAAAACTGTTAAAGACGCATCAACGCAAGACGGCGATGAGGATAAGAACTATTCGATGGGTAATGGGACGTTGTATATTCAAAATGAGACTGTTACAGGCCCAAAAACGTATTCGGGCGATGTAATAAAAATCGGAAGTTCAGTTACTGGTACAAAAGAACAAGGCCCGGTGACTTTTAGTGGAGGAACGATTGTATTATCAGGAAATGACGTAGAATTGTCTCCGGTTACGACAGTGTCTAAAGGGACAACATTCACAATTGAAAATAAATAGGACGAGAGTGTTCTAAATTTATGGAGTTAACGGACAATGGATACGTCGGTTGTGGTGAGGCATGGTAAATAATTCCTGCTCGTAAAAGTGTTGGGCTGAGGTAGCCGTAGAGGTTAAAAAAACAAATTTTTCAGCTTTTTTCTTTATTATATTAGGTATTTACATCGTTATTAAGTAATTTTGCAGCTCGCATTCGATAAACATTAAAAATAACATAAAATATCAGAGATGAAAATTTCATTTGAAAATCCAGACAAGGTCAACGGACTGATGACTTTGACCGTAGAAGAGGCTGATTATAAGGACAATGTCGAGAAGACACTGAAAAATTACCGAAAGAAGGCTAACATGCCTGGCTTCCGTCCGGGCATGGTTCCGATGGGAATGATCAAGAAGCAGTTCGGCACTACGGCTAAGGTTGACGAGATTAACAAGCTGTTGGGTGAGGAAATATACAAGTACGTGAAGGACAACAACATCCAGATGCTCGGCGAGCCGCTGCCCTCAGACAAGCAGGTGCCCGTAGACATGGAGAAGGAAGCTCCCTACACGTTCATGTTCGACATAGCCGTGGCTCCCGAGTTCAAGGCCGAGCTGACCGGCGACGACACGATAGACCATTATACTATTACGGTTGACGACGATATAGTAAACCGCCAGATCGACATGTTCGCTTCGCGTGCCGGCCACTACGACAAGGTGGAGGATTACCAAGAGCACGACATGCTGAAGGGCGACCTGCGCGAGCTTGACGAGAACGGCAATACCAAAGAGGGCGGCATAACCGTAGAGGGTGCAGTGCTGATGCCCGAATATATTAAGGCGGACGACCAGAAGAAGCTGTTCGACGGCTGCAAGCTGGGCGACGTCATCACGTTCAACCCGAAGAAGGCTTACCCCGAAAGCGACGTAGAGGTGGCTTCGCTGCTCAAGATGAAGAAGGAGGAAGTGGCCGACCTGACTGCCGACTTCAGCTATCAGATAACTGAAATATCCCGCTACGTTAAGGCCGAGGTCAATCAGGAACTGTTCGACCAAGTGTTCGGTAAGGATGCAGTAAAGGACGAGCAGGAGTTCCGCAGCAAGATAGCCGAGGGGCTTAAGGAACAGTTCGTAGTCGACGCCGACTTCAAGTTTATCCAAGACGTGCGCAAGTACATGGAGGAGAAGGTAGGCGCGCTGGTTTATCCCGACGCTCTCCTGAAGCGCGTTATGCTCAACAACAATAAGGATAAGGGCCAGGAATTCGTGGACAAGAACTACGACCAAAGCATCAAGGAGCTTACATGGCACCTCATCAAGGAGCAGCTCGTAAACGCCAACGGCATAAAGATTGACGACGCCGACGTTAAGGAGACTGCTAAGGAGGCCGCTCGCGCCCAGTTCGCCCAGTACGGCATGACCAACATCCCCGAAGAGTATATCGACAACTACGCCACCGACATGCTCAAGAAGAAGGAGTATGTAGACTCGTTCGTAGACCGCAGCATTGACCGCAAGCTGACCGAGGCTCTCAAGAAGGTGGTGAAACTCAACGAGAAAACGGCCACTTTGGACGAGTTTAACAAGCTGATGCAAGGCGAATAAATATTTTTTTAATAAAAACTTCCGCAATATAAAGGAGGTTTCCGACTTTTTTATTAACTTTGTTCCGAGTGAACAAGCGAAAAGGGTCGGAAGCCTCCTTTTCGCGTGAAACTGAAACAACATGAATCTTTGCCGTCGGCTGCGTGCGCCGGTCGGGCTATGTGGTAGCCTGTCGTGTGCGTGTCAAGGGCCGGCGCGGTGATTCATCTTTCATTATACATTATTAATTAATATAAGAATGAACGACTTTAGAAAATATGCTACCGGGCATCTCGGCCTGAACGGCATGGTGGTTGACGACGTTATGAAGGCGCAGATGCAGTATCTTAACCCTTACATCCTCGAGGAACGCCAGCTGAACGTAACCCAGATGGACGTGTTCTCGCGCCTGATGATGGACCGCATCATCTTCCTCGGTACGCAAATCGACGACTATACGGCCAACACGCTGCAGGCGCAGCTGCTCTATCTTGACTCGGTAGACTCGGGCAAGGACATCTCCATTTACATCAACAGCCCCGGAGGCAGCGTCACGGCCGGCCTCGGCATTTACGACACTATGCAGTTCATATCGAGCGACGTGGCCACGATATGCACCGGCATGGCCGCCTCTATGGCTGCGGTGCTGCTCGTAGCCGGCACTGAAGGCAAGCGCTCGGCACTCACCCACAGCCGCGTGATGATACACCAGCCGCTCGGCGGAGTGCAGGGACAGGCCTCGGACATAGAAATAGAAGCGAAGGAGATACTTAAGTTTAAGAAAGAGCTTTATACGATCATATCCGAACATTCGCACACCCCTTACGAGAAAGTGTATAAGGACTCCGACCGCAACTACTGGATGACGGCCGAGGAGGCTAAGGAGTACGGAATGATAGACGCTGTGTTGACAAGGAAAAAATAACGTGAAGCGGCGCGCCGCCGCACGGCGTGCCGCCTTTATCGAATATGGATAACAAGAATAAACGGATGGAAAAAAAGTGCAGTTTCTGCGGAAGGAGCGAGCATGAGGTGAATCTTCTTATCACCGGCCTCACTGGATACATCTGCGAAGACTGCGCAGCGCAGGCTTATGAGATAGTGAAGTCTACCGGCATACTCGACGAGGCCCATAAGAAGCAAGGCTCTAAGTTCAAGCCGAAGAAGGTTCCCAAACCCATTGAGATTAAGGATTATCTCGACCAGTACGTCATCGGTCAGGACGATGCCAAGCGCTGTTTGGCCGTAGCCGTGTACAACCATTATAAGCGGTTGCAGCAGCCCGACGACGACAACGGCGTGGAAATAGAGAAGAGTAATATAATAATGGTGGGCAGCACCGGCACGGGCAAGACCTTGATGGCCCGCACGATAGCCAAGCTGCTCGATGTGCCGTTCACCATTGTCGACGCAACGGTCTTCACAGAGGCTGGTTACGTCGGCGAAGACGTAGAGAGCATACTGAGCCGCCTGCTCCAAGTGGCCGACTACGACGTTGAGGCCGCCGAGCGTGGCATCGTGTTCATTGACGAGATAGACAAGATAGCGCGCAAGAGCGACAATCCGTCGATAACCCGTGACGTAAGCGGCGAGGGAGTGCAGCAAGGCTTGCTGAAACTGTTGGAGGGAACAATGGTCAACGTGCCCCCTCAGGGTGGTCGCAAGCATCCCGACCAGGAATATATCCACGTGGACACGAAGAACATCCTCTTCATCTGCGGCGGCGCGTTCGACGGCATCGAGCGCAAGATTGCCCAAAGGATGAACACCCACGTAGTAGGTTACAACTCCGTACAGAACGTCCGCAACATCGACAAGAACGACCTGATGAAGTACATACTGCCGCAAGACTTGAAGTCGTTCGGCCTGATTCCCGAGATCATCGGCCGTCTGCCAGTTCTCACATACCTTAACCCCTTAGACCGCGACGCATTGCGCTCGATACTTGTAGAGCCGAAGAACTCTATCGTAAAGCAATACAAGAAACTGTTCGAAATGGACGGCATCGAGCTTACCTTTACCGACGAAGCGCTCGATTTCATTGTTGACAAGGCAATGGAATACAAGCTCGGCGCACGCGGACTGAGGTCGATTGT
Organism: uncultured Prevotella sp.; assembly: GCA_944319945.1. GTDB lineage: Bacteria > Bacteroidota > Bacteroidia > Bacteroidales > Bacteroidaceae > Prevotella. Next base: position 13,072 of record CALUFN010000010.1, on the reverse strand, counting down.
TGAGAGCGTGATAATGGACGCCATGTTTGAAATACCGTCGAAGGACGTCAAAACCTTCGAGGTAACTCTCGACTATGCGCGCAAACAGCTTGAGAAGGCGCATTTCAACAAGCTGGAAAGCGCCTGAAACATCAGCCTATGAAATAAGACAATTAAAAAAGTTACTCTGTTAGACGTATGAATCACGACGTTAATCTTAATGAAAAGCTGAAACAGTATTTCGGCTTTGATAAGTTCAAAGGTAATCAGGAGGCAATAATACGCAATCTGCTTGACGGCAAGAACACTTTCGTGTTGATGCCGACAGGCGGCGGAAAGTCGTTGTGCTATCAGCTTCCGTCGCTCATAATGGACGGTACGGCGATAGTCATTTCGCCGTTGATAGCGCTTATGAAAAACCAAGTGGACGTGATTAACGGCATGACCGAGGCTGACGGAGTGGCGCATTACTTGAACTCGTCGCTCAACAAGTCGGCCATAGACAAGGTGAAGGCTGACATCGTAGAGGGCAAGACTAAGCTGCTGTACGTGGCTCCAGAATCGCTGACTAAGGAAGACAACGTTGACTTTCTGCGTGGTGTCAAGATCTCGTTTTACGCCGTCGACGAAGCCCATTGCATCTCGGAGTGGGGGCACGACTTCCGCCCTGAGTACCGGCGGATACGCCCTATAATCAACGAAATAGGTAATGCGCCCGTCATCGCGTTGACGGCTACGGCTACCGACAAGGTGCGTACCGACATAAAGAAGAGTCTCGGCATACTCGACGCGACGGAATATAAAAGCTCGTTCAACCGTCCCAACCTTTATTACGAAGTCAGGCATAAGACTAAGGACATAGACAAGCAGATCGTTAAGTTTATAAAGCAGAATGAGGGTAAGAGCGGAATAATCTACTGCCTGTCTCGCAAGAAGGTGGAAGAGCTTGCCGCCGTGCTGCGCGCCAACGAGATAAAAGCCGCAGCCTATCATGCCGGCTTGGACTCGGGCACCCGTTCGGCCACGCAAGACGACTTCCTCATGGAGCGCATCGACGTGATAGTTGCCACCATCGCGTTCGGCATGGGCATCGACAAGCCAGATGTGCGCTTCGTCATCCATTATGACATCCCGAAGAGTCTCGAGGGATATTATCAGGAGACCGGCCGTGCCGGGCGCGACGGAGGGGAAGGTAAGTGCATAGCGTTTTACTCTTACAAGGACCTAAAAAAACTCGAGAAGTTCATGGAGGGCAAGCCCGTAGCCGAACAGGACATCGGCCGACAGCTCCTGCAAGAGACCGCCGCTTACGCCGAATCGTCGGTGTGCCGCAGGAAGATGCTGCTCCATTACTTCGGCGAGGAGTACGAAAAGGACAACTGCGGTAACTGCGACAACTGTCTGCATCCCAAGACAAAGATCGAAGGCAAGGACGCGCTTGTGATAGTGCTCAATGCCATTGCCGCGATAAAGGAAGACTTCCGCACCGACTACGTGATAAACTTCGTCGAGGGTAAAGACACCAACGACATCGTAGCCCACAAGCACGATAAGCTGGAGGAGTTCGGCTCGGGCGAGGATATGGATGAAAAACTGTGGAACCCCGTAATCCGTCAGGCCCTCATCGCAGGATATCTGAAGAAAGACGTGGAGAACTATGGCATACTGAAACTTACCTCGGCAGGCAGGAAGTTTATGAAGAATCCGCAATCGTTCATGATCGTGCTTGACAACGAATTTAATGAAGATGACGAGGACGACGGACACGACGGCATAAGCTCGGCTCTCGACCCGACGCTCCACTCGATGCTGAAAGACCTGCGCAAGAAGGTTAGCAAGAAGGTTAAGTTGCCGCCTTACGTCATCTTCCAGGATATTTCGCTTGAGCAGATGGCCACGGTCTACCCGATAACGCTCGACGACCTGCAGAATATCCAGGGCGTAGGCGCCGGCAAGGCCCGCCGCTACGGCAAGGAGTTTGTCGCGCTGATTAAGAAGTATTGCGAGGAAAACTCCATAGAGCGTCCCGAAGATCTGCGCGTAAGGACCGTAGCCAAGAAGTCAGTCTTGAAGGTGAAGATCATACAAAGCATCGACCGTCAGGTGGCGCTCGACGACATAGCCGAGGCCCAGGGGTTGGATTTCGACGAGTTGCTCGACGAGGTGGAAGCCATCGTTTACAGCGGCACGAAGATCAACATAGACTACTTCCTTGAGGAAGTGATGGACGACGACCACGTAGACGACATCTACGAATACTTCAAGGAGAGCGAGACCGACGACCTGGAGACCGCCCTAGACGAGCTTGGCGGCGACTACAGTGAAGAGGAAGTGAGGCTGGTGCGCATCAAGTTCATGTCCGACATGGGCAACTGACGCCACGATTTCACAATCAATACGCAATCCCTGCGGCCTTCATCGGCCGTGGGGATTTTTTTGTTTTTGCCCGATCGTGTAATCGCTTGATTATCAATGGCGCCGTGATATGCGGCCTTTTACACGACAATAGGTCACCTTTCGCAGGCTGAAAGGTGGCCTATTGCAACGCAAAACGCCGTCTCCTGCAAAACGTGTTACTGCGTGTTATCGGTTAAATTGAATTAATTCGGTAAGAATTTGGCTGAATGCGTGGCGCATGTTGATTTTTTTTGCTAAATTTGCACGCAATAAATTTTCAAGTAATATATGTCATCATTTGTTGCAGATAAAATTGTAATGGACGGTCTGACTTTCGACGACGTCCTCTTAATCCCGGCTTATTCTGAAGTACTGCCAAAGACGGTAGAGTTGAAAACCAAGTTTTCACGCAACATCGCGCTGAACGTTCCTTTCGTTACGGCTGCGATGGACACCGTGACCGAGTCGGCCATGGCGATAGCCATAGCCCGCGAGGGCGGCATCGGCGTGATACATAAGAATATGCCGATAGAAGAGCAGGCGCGCCAAGTGGCCATAGTCAAGCGTGCCGAGAACGGTATGATATACGACCCTGTTACAATCCGCCGCGGCTCCACCGTGCAGGAGGCCCTCAACATGATGGCCGAATATCACATAGGAGGCATTCCCGTGGTTGACGACGAGGGCCACTTGGTAGGCATCGTGACCAATCGCGACCTGCGTTTCGAGCGCAGGCTCGACCGCAAGATCGACGACGTGATGACGTGCGAGAACCTCGTGACCACGCACGTGCGCACAGACCTGTCTGACGCTGCCCAGATATTGCAGGAGAACAAGATAGAGAAGCTGCCCGTAGTGGACAACGACAACAAGCTCGTGGGCCTCATTACATATAAGGACATAACTAAGGCCAAAGACAAGCCCATGGCCTGCAAGGACGAGAAGGGCCGCCTGCGCGTGGCCGCAGGAGTGGGTGTCACCGTCGACACGCTCGACCGCATACAGGCTCTTGTCGAGGCCAACGCCGACGCCATCGTGATAGACACCGCCCACGGACACTCTAAGGGCGTGATAGAAAAGCTGCGCGAGGCAAAGAACGCCTTCCCCGGCGTAGACATAGTGGTGGGCAACGTAGCTACGGGAGCCGCCGCGAAGATGCTCGTAGACAACGGCGCCGACGCCGTGAAGGTGGGCATAGGCCCGGGCAGCATCTGCACCACGCGCGTCGTGGCGGGAGTTGGCGTGCCCCAGTTGAGCGCCGTCTACGACGTGGCTTGCGCGCTTAAGGATACAGGAGTGCCCCTCATCGCCGACGGCGGACTGCGCTACTCGGGCGACGTGGTGAAGGCCCTTGCGGCCGGAGGCCACTGCGTGATGATTGGCTCGCTCGTAGCCGGTACGGAGGAAAGCCCCGGCGACACCATCATCTTCAACGGACGTAAGTTTAAGAGCTACCGCGGCATGGGCAGCCTCGAGGCAATGGAGAACGGCTCGAAAGACCGCTACTTCCAGGCCGACACGAAGGACGTGAAGAAGCTCGTGCCCGAAGGCATTGCCGGACGCGTGCCTTATAAGGGAACGCTGCAGGAAGTGATCTACCAGCTCGTAGGCGGACTGCGCTCGGGCATGGGCTATTGCGGTGCGAAAGACATCATCGCGCTCCACGACGCCAAGTTCGTCCGCATTACCAACGCCGGCGTATTAGAGAGCCATCCGCACGACATCACCATTACGAGCGAGGCTCCCAACTATTCGCGCCACGAATGATTTTTTTATATAGCGGGGCCGCCTTCGGCATGGCCGGGACGATGGACAGGCTTTCTGCATAGCAGTCTTCCCATCGTCTCGGGCCCCTGATTGCGCCGTAAGGCGGCTTACCTGTTGTAATTAATAGGATGAAAATGAAATTTCAAAGTCTTATCGCCGCCATGCTTCTTTGCTGCAGCATGGCTTATGCCCAGCAGAGCGATCCGGTAGTGATGAAGATCAACGGCGAACCGATATTGCGCTCGGAGTTTGAGTATTCATACAACAAGAACAACTCTGACGACGTGATAGACAAAAAATCCGTTGACGAATACGTAGACCTCTTCGTAAATTACAAACTGAAGGTGGCCGCTGCCAAAGACGCCAAGCTCGACACGCTAAGCTCGTTTAAGCGAGAGTTTGCCATGTACCGCGACCAAGAGGTGAGGCCCGCTTTTGCCGACAGCACCACCTTGCTGACGGAGGCTAAGGCCATATACGACAGGACGAAAGAACACATCGGCGACCGCGGGCTCATCAAGCCTGCGCACATCCTCTTATACGTGCCCCAGAAGGCGCCTGCCGAGAAGGTGGAGGAAGCGCGCATGCGTGCCGACTCCATATACGACGCGCTGAAGGGCGGAGCCGACTTTGCCGAGATGGCGCGCAAGTATTCGCAAGACCCCGGCTCGGCCAAGAACGGCGGCGAGCTGCCGTGGGTGCAGCCCGGGCAGACGCTTAAGGAGTTTGAAGACGCGGCTTACGCGTTGCAGCCCGGCGAGATGAGCGGCGTGGTGCAGTCGCCCGTAGGCTTCCACATCATACTGATGAAAGCCAGGAAGCAGTTTGAGCCGTTCGATACGCTGAAGAACGACATCCTGCGTTTCATCGACGCGCGCGGCCTGCGCGAAAAGATCATCGACAAGAAGATCGACGAGCTGGCAAAGGCGTCTGACGGTAAGAAGACGAAAGACGACGTGATAACCGACAAACTGGAGGAACTAGAGGCCGACGACCCCTCGCTGAAGTATCTCATCCGTGAGTATTACGATGGTCTGCTGCTTTACGAGATCAGCAACCGCACGGTATGGGAGAAGGCCGCCAACGACGAGAAAGGCCTTGAGGAATATTTCAACGAGCACAAGAAGAAGTATTATTGGACACGGCCGAGATATAAGGGCATGGTCTACCACGTAAAGCAGAAAGACGACGTGAAGGCCGTGCGCGACTGCGTGAAAGACGTGCCGTTCGACAAGTGGGCCGACGTGTTGCGCACCACGTTCAACAATGACTCCGTGTTGAGGATACGCGTGGAGAAGGGCATCTTCAAGGAGGGCGACAACGCCTTCATCGACAAGATGGTGTTTAAGAAGGATACCGTAGTGACCCAGCTGAAGGATTTCCCCATCGACGCCGTTTACGGCAAGCTGCTTAAGAAACGCCCCGACAGCTACGAGGACGTGCGCGGGCTGGTGACGGCCGACTATCAGGAAATGCTCGAGAAGCAATGGGTGGCCGAACTGCGCAGGAAATATCCCGTAGAGGTGTATGACGACGTGCTGAAAACAGTAAACAACCATAGCAAATAAACATAGGATGAGATTGAGATGTAAGACAGCCTTGTGGCTTGCAGGGTCGGTGTTTTTCTTCGCCGGCATGAACGCCGGTACGGTAAGGGACAACGGTGCTGTAGGCGCCGACTCGACCAAAGTAGATTCGGTCGAGGCTGAGCCTGATCCTGCGAGTGTCGTCGACGAGGTGATTTGGGTGGTAGGCGACGAGCCGATACTCCTCTCCGACGTAGAAAACACCCGCTTGCAAGGAGAGTATGAAGGCATTAAGTGGCAAGGCAACCCCGACTGCACCATACCCGAACAGCTCGCCGTACAGAAGCTGTTTTTGCATCAGGCCGCGATAGACAGTATCGAGGTTAGCGAGTCGGAGGTGGCGCAAAGCGTTGAGGACCAGATAAATTATTGGATACAGAGCGTAGCCGGAAGCAAGGAGAAACTCGAGGAATACAAGAACATGAGCATATCCGAGCTAAGGCAGACGCTACACGACGACTTCCGCGACCGTCTGCTCATCAACCGTGAACGCGAGCAGCTCGTTGAAGACATAACCGTCTCTCCGGCCGACGTGCGCCGCTATTTCGACGCATTGCCCGAAGACAGCCTGCCCATAGTGCCCACGGAGGTGGAAGTGCAAATCATCACCCGCACTCCGCGCGTTGAGCAGAGCGAGATAGACCGCATAAAGAACGAGCTTCGCGAATACACCGAGCGCGTCACTAAGGGCGAGACCTCGTTTGCCACGCTTGCCCGTCTTTATTCGGAAGACCCGGGCACGGCCCATCAGGGCGGCGAGTTTCAGGACTACGTGGGCCGCGGCGTGCTTGACCCGACGTTTGCCAACGTTGCGTTCAACCTGACCGACCCTAACAAGATATCCAAGATCGTAGAGACCGAGTACGGTTTCCATATCATCCAGCTGATAGACAAGCGCGGCGACAGGATAAAGGTAAGGCACATCCTGCGTAAGCCTAAGGTTACGCAAGAGTCGATAGATTTCGCAAAGTCGCAGCTTGACTCCATTGCCGGCGACATCCGTGCGGGCAAGATTTCGTTCGACCGTGCCGCCGGCCTGATATCCGACGACAAGGACACGCGCAACAACAACGGCCTGATGGCCAACCGGGGCAACGACGGCCGTATGACAAGCCGCTTCCAGATGCGCAGTCTTCCGTCAGAGGTGGCCAGGGTGGTAGACACCCTCAAGGTGGGCGAAGTATCGGCTCCGTTCCAGATGATAAGTGAGAAGAACGGCCGCACGGTCTGCGCCGTGGTGCGCCTGAAAAACCGTGTGGAGACCCACCGCGCCACTATCACCGAGGATTTCCAGGTGATGAAGGATATCGTGCTGGCCAAACGCAAGGAGGAATTCATCACTAACTGGATAAAGGAGAAAATCAAGAACACTTACGTCCGCATAAACGAGCGTTATAAGAATTGTGATTTCCAATACGAAGGTTGGATCAGATGACGGTAAACGGCAAACTTAAGACTTTATTCTGCGGGCATAGGATTATCATAATGGTTATCCTATGCCTGTTTGGGCTTAGCCTGGTGCAGTCGCGCCAGGCTCCGAAGAAGAAGCGCAGGGCGAAGACCGACGAGCGCGTGTACCTGATTCATGCGGACAGGTTGCGTTTTGACCAGTATGGCAACAATCCTACCGCGCAGGTGCTCAACGGCAACGTGGCTTTCCGCCACAAGGGAGCCAAGCTGTATTGCGACAGCGCGTATTTCTATCAGGAGTCAAACTCGTTCCGCGCCTTCGGCAATGTCAAGATGTATCAGGGCGACACCCTTTCGCTGTTCAGCGATTACGCCTATTACGACGGCAACGACCAAATGGCCGAGGCGCGTTACAACGTAATACTTACCCACCGTAAGACCAAACTTTACACCGACAGCCTTAACTATGACCGGCTTTACGGCATAGGCTATTTCTTCGAGGGCGGCAAGATGGTCGACAAGCAGAACGTGCTTGTTTCAGACTGGGGAGAGTATGACACGGAGACTCGTAAGGCGGTGTTCAACTACAACGTGAACCTCAAGAACCCTAAGTTCGTGCTTACTACCGACACGCTGCATTACGACACCCAGACCTCTTTGGCCCATATCGTAGGTCCGTCGGAGATTACGTCGGGCGAGAGCGTCATACACACTTCCCAGGGATTTTACGACACCAACAAGGAGTTTGCCCGGCTTTACGGCCGCTCCACCTTGTTCAACAACGGCAAGGTGATGACCGGCGACAGCCTTTTCCACGACGACAAGACTACGATTAGCGAAGGCTTCGGCAACGTGGTTTACAACGATACGGTGAACAAGAACCAACTGACAAGCAATTATTTCTGGTACAACGACAGCACGGGATACGCCTTTGCCACCGACAGTGCCGTGCTGAAAGACTATTCGCAAGGCGACACCCTCTTCGTACACTCGGACACGATGAAGGTGTTCACCTTTAATATGAACACCGATTCGGTTTACCGCAAGGCGCATTGTTATAATAAAGTGAGGGCTTACAGGACCGACGTTCAGGCCGTCTGCGACTCGCTTGTGTATAACACTAAAGACTCGTGCCTTACCATGTATAAGGACCCTATCGTGTGGAACGACAATCGTCAGTTGCTCGGCGAGATCATAGAGGTGTTCATGAAGGATTCCACGATTGATTACGGACACGTCATCAATCAGGCTTTGTCTATCGAGATGCTGCACGACAGCACCCACTATAATCAGATAGCGTCGCGCGAGATGTTCGGATATTTCAACGAAGGCGAGCTGCGCGAGACCGAGGCCGTCGGCAATGTCCAGTGCGTCTACTATTTCCAAGACGACAAGGACAGCTCGCTTGTCAACATGGCTTACCTTGAAACCGACACCATGCGTATGTTCATGCTCAACCGCCAGCTGCAATCCATCTGGACGTGCAAGCAGAACGGCGTGATGTATTCAATCACGCAGATACCGCCGTCTAAAGATAAGCTGCCCATGTTTGCATGGTTTGACTATATCCGTCCGGTGGATAAGTATGACATATTTAACTGGCGCGGCAAGGGGAAAGGCCAAGAGCTGAAGAACGTCAACAGGCGTTCGGCCCCGTTGCAGTTCATCGGTCCCGATGGCAAGGTTACCGATAAGAATACCATCGAGGCTGCAGATACGCTGCCCGAACTGCTCGATTCGGTTGCTGTTGAGGCGGCAGACTCGTCTGCTGCAGCTCCTACTGTTGCAGCAGAGACGGCCGACGTACCCGTTGCCGGTCATGAGGCAGTCCCGTCAGGCGGCGAAGACGGCGACGGTCAGCCGGCCGATGCGCCGAAAGCAGTGCCTGCGTCTGAGGTTAAGGCCGTTAAAGAAGAATGATAAGGAGAGCGTAATGGGATTTTTAAATCAAAGAAGGCCACGCGGCTTCAGGCATGAATACATGTTTGTCGACGAGCGTAAGGACCGGCTTAAGGCCGTGGAAGACAGGGCGAAGGCCGAGCTTGGCCGTGCTGAACCGACCAGCCCGGGGCGCGACGGCATCAGGGGAGTGTTCCTTGCGGCTACCAAGCACGCACGCAAACGCAGCGAACGTAGGCTCGCCGGCGGCTTCATTCTCAGTTACGGCGTCATCGCCGTGCTGCTCGTCATCCTCGTGGCCGTATGGAAGATGTTGTTATGCATGTGATTGGAGGTTAAGATTTTATGAGTGATGTAATACAGCTTTTGCCCGATTCGGTGGCCAATCAGATTGCCGCCGGCGAGGTGATACAGCGCCCTGCTTCGGTAGTTAAGGAGCTTGTCGAAAATTCCGTTGACGCTGGTGCTAAGACGATCAACGTACTTGTGATAGATGCCGGGCGCACGTCGATACAGGTTATCGACGATGGTAAGGGCATGTCGGAGACCGACGCGCGCATGTCGTTCGAGCGGCACGCCACTTCAAAGATAAGCAAGGCCGACGACTTGTTCGCCCTGCACACTATGGGTTTCCGCGGCGAAGCTCTCGCCTCGATAGCCGCCGTGGCCCAAGTGGAACTTAAGACGCGTACTGCCGCCGACGAGATAGGTACCCACATATCCGTATCCGGCTCAAAGGTGATAGGGCAGGAGCCCGTGTCTTGTCCGGTAGGCAGCAACTTTTCGGTAGAAAACATCTTTTATAACGTGCCGGCACGGCGTAAGTTCCTGAAGTCGAATTCCACCGAGCTTAACAATATTCTCACGGCTTTTGAACGCATAGCCCTTGTTTATCCCGAGATAAATTTCACTTTCCACAGTAACGGCGTAGAGATGTTCAACCTTAAGAGCGGCAGCCTCCGCCAGCGCATCGTAGACGTGTTCGGCAAGAAACTCAACCAAGACATCCTGCCGGTCAATGTCAATACTACGATCTGCAACATTTCCGGCTTTATCGGTAAGCCCGAGGCTGCGCGCAAGAAGGGTGCCCACCAGTATTTCTTCGTCAACGGACGCTTTATGAAGCATCCGTATTTCCACAAGGCGGTGATGAACGCTTACGAGCGTCTTGTGCCCGTGGGCGAGCAAGTTCCGTATTTTATTTATTTTGATATAGACCCGAGAAACATCGATGTCAACATCCATCCTACCAAAACTGAGATAAAGTTTGAGGGTGAGCAGACCGTTTGGCAGGTGCTGTCGGCTGCCGTCAAGGATTCCATTGGGCGGTTTAACGACGTGCCGTCGATTGACTTCGACACTGAGGGAAAGCCTGACATACCGGTATATGACCCTACGGGCGGATTCTCTTCAGTCCCTAAGGTTGATGTCAATCCTTCTTATAATCCGTTCAAGGAGTCGTCGTCCGGCTTCAGGCCGAGCCGCGTTTCTGCTTCAGTCGACGGCTGGGAGACCCTTTATAAAGGGCTTGGTGCCGAGGCGGAGACAGCAGCCGTACCAGCCGACGATGATGCCGCCGGCCTGTTCGGGGCAGCCGCCGGCGAAATAGTGCAAAGCAGTTTGGCCGACGACAAGTCGCCGGCACATTACCAATATAAGGGCAAGTATATCATGACGTCGGTCAAGTCGGGCCTGATGATGATAGACCAGCACCGTGCCCACGTGCGCATTCTCTATGAGAAATACCTCGCGCAGGCACGTGATCGGAAAGGATGTGCGCAGCAGATGTTGTTTCCCGAGTTGGTGCAGTTCGGCCCTTCTGAGGCTGTCGTGCTTGAAAGCATATCGCAAGACCTTGCCGGCTTCGGCTTCGACCTTTCCCCGCTGGGCGGCGGCAGTTACTCGGTCAACGGCGTGCCTGCCGGTATTGACGGCGTTGATTTCGTCAAGTTGCTCAAGGAAATGGTGGCCGAGGCTGCCGATACGGGGACTCCTGCCACCGACGGCGTAATCGGTAAACTTGCCCTTAGGCTTGCCCGCAGCGCGGCGATACCTTACGGCCAAGTGCTTAACAATGATGAGATGGAGGCCGTAGTCAACGAGCTGTTCACCTGTTCCAACGTCAATTACGCACCTGACGGCAAGCCCGTCATTGCCATGCTTAAGCAGCAGGATATTGAGCGGCTCTTCTCCTGAAGCATAGTTGACCGTATGCCGTTGTTACGGTTAATTTTAAGTAAAACAAGAAATAATATCGTAAAATGTATTTTTTAGTGCGGAAATATTGCTATCTTCGCACTTGAAGCCTTTCATACCGTGCTGAAAGGCTGCGCATTATTGTTGATTGTAAGTATTATTGATTATGAGAAAACTCCTTATCTTGTTGGCTTTCTTAAGCCTTTCAGCCGTAGCCGTGGCACAAGACGATTACGTGACGGAGAAGCACAGCGTGTCGACCAACTCGTTTTGGAACAACTGGTTCGTGCAGGGCGGAGTAGATTGGAATGCCTGGTACGGCAATTACGAGCGTGTCAACGGCACGTCTAAGAGTCCGTTCAAGAGTTTCCGTTCAGATCCCGGACTATCTTTTGCCATAGGCAAGTGGTTCACTCCCGGTCTCGGTCTGCGTTCCAAGCTGTCCGGAGTGTGGGGAAAGGCCGTCTTCGGCGGCAACAGCGACGAGAATGACAACACTTATTGGATGCTTAACGAGCAGGTGCTATTCAATCTGAGCAACATGTTCGGCGGGTACGACGAAGCCCGTGTGTGGAATCTCATACCGTTTTTCGGTGCCGGCATAGCCCGTTCGTGCACGTATAACCGCTATGCCATGGGACTTAGCGTGGGAGTTCTCAACGAGTTTTGGGTAAGCCGCCGCTTGGCCGTCAACTTCGAGATAGGCTGGAACCGCTACGAAAGCGACCTCTGCGGGGTGACTACCGCCGTGGGTAAAGGTATCACCAACCATCCAAACAACGTGTATGCCGAGGTGGGCGTGACCTACAGGCTCGGCCGCAAGACTTGGAAGCAAGTGCCCGACATGGACTTCGTAAACGAGCTTACGCAGTCGCAGCTCGACGCGCTTAACGCCATGCTTGCCGACGAGAGGGCTGAGAACGAGCGGCTCAACAACGAGCTTGCCTCAATGCAAGAGGTTCCGTCTGCCGGCGACTCCTGCGAGGCCGTAACGGCAAAGGTGTCGGTATTCTTCAATCTTAACGAAGACATGATCGCTTCAGACAAAGACCTTGTCGACGTTAGAGACCTTGCCGGGCGGGCTGCCGCCGCCGGCTTGCGCGTCAAGGTGACCGGATACGCCGACAGCGCTACGGGTTCGGCCGGCTTCAACCGTGAGCTTTCGCGCAGGCGTGCCGAACATGTGGCCTACGAACTCTTCAAGATGGGCGTAAGCCGCGACCGCATCACGATAGTGGCTGAGGGCGGAGTAGACACGCTCGTGCCGCCGCCTTACAACCGCCGCGCCACCGTTGAGATAATAAAATAACGCTGCCTTGAAAAAGAAGTTAACAGGAGTTAGGCGCTTTGCGTCGGAGTTGACGGACAAATGCAAAACCGTATAACCCCGAAGACTAAAACCGTATAACCCCAAGACCGTAAAACCTAAAAAGCTATTGTCAGCTAACTCCGGCGAGTGAAACGAGCCTAACTCCTGTTAACTCCTGATAAATTCCTAATTTAGCTGCACTCCTTTAATTATTGTTTGGCAAAATATATCGCTATATATCCCGTTAAATTAATTTAACGAGATGCGGTTTTATTTTTATGAAAAAAACAGTAACTTTGCCCGAAACTTACTTTTAAACAGATACTATTAATCAAATTATTAAATAATGAATCCGATTCAAACTACTAAGATGACCAACTTTCGTTGGGTCATTTGTGCGTTGCTTTTCTGCGCTACGACCGTCAACTACCTTGACAGGCAGGTGCTCTCGCTGACGTGGAAAGACTTCATCGCACCTGAGTTCCACTGGACTGATGCCGATTACGGCATGATTACCGGTTTCTTCTCT
>CALUFN010000009.1 GCA_944319945.1 uncultured Prevotella sp. | reverse complement strand
AGCCGACAGCCCTGTACGTCCTGACAAGACATTTGGCTTTAACTTCTAACGGAGCGTTAGCGGAGTGATAACTTCTTAAACTTCTTTAAATTCCCAAGGAATGACCGCAAGGCGGGCATTCGTATTTTATTTTAACGTAAACTTCACTTTCTGGGTCAGGTTGTCCGAGGCGTTGCCGATAAGGGCCTCGAAGTCGCCCGGCTCGGCGCGCCACTCGTGGGCCTTGTCGTCGAAGTAGCTCAGCGCGTCGCGGCCTATGGTGAGGCTCACGCGCTTGGTCTCGCCCGGCTCGAGGCTTACTTTGCTGAAGGCCTTAAGCTCCTTGTAGGGGCGGGGCAGGGTTGACTCGCAGTCGTGCACGTAGAGCTGCACCACTTCGGCGCCGGCCCGCCGGCCCGTGTTGGTCACGTCGAGGGTGAAGGTTATGCTGTCGCCCGGAGCCAGCTCGGTCTTGTCGGCCTCGGCCTTGCCTATCTTGAAGGTGGTGTAGCTCAGGCCGTGGCCGAAGGCGAAGAGCGGCTTCAGCCCCTCCTTGTCCACCCATCGGTAGCCCGTGTAGATGCCCTCGGCGTACTTCTCGTCGATGATCTTCTTGTCGGCGCGCCACGTGCCGGGGTACGTGCCGAGGCGGTGCGGGGCGTAGTCGTCGAGCTTCTTCAGCCATGAGTAGGGCAGCTTGCCCGACGGGTTGACGCGCCCCGTGAGCACGTCGGCGAGCGCGTCGCCGGCCGTGGAGCCGAGAAACCAGCCCTGCACTATTGCCTTGACCTTGCCGCTCCACGGCATGGCTACGGGATTGCCCGATATGTTGACGTAGACTAAGTTCTCGTTGGCCTCGGCCAGTGCCTCTATCAGGCTGTCCTGACCGTAGGGAAGGCCGTACTGCAGGCGGTCGGTGCCCTCGCAGTCTTGGTTGCCGCTTTTGTTGAGGCCGCCGAACACAATCACGTAGTCGGCCGTCTTGGCCTTGGCCACGGCCTCGGCCGTAAGCTCTTCGGGCGTGCGGTAGTCGGCCAGGCTCTGCGCGGCGGTCACTCCGTCGCAGCTGCCGGTGGTGTCGCCCACGTATCCGCGGGCGTAGTCCACCCTGATCCTGCCGCCCAGCGCCTTGCGCAGGCCGTCGAGGGGGAGCGTCTCGCGCTGCGCCTTGAGCGACGAGCTGCCTCCGCCCACGGTCATCATCTTCACGGCGTTCTCGCCCACCACGAGCACGGTCTTGGCCTTCATGGTGTCGATGGGCAGCAGCGAGCCTTCGTTTTTCAGCAGCACTATGCCCTCGCCGGCCACGCGGCGCGCCGTTGCGTAGTGCTCGGCGGAGTTCATCGAGCCGAAGCCTCGGCTGCGGTTCATCGACGTGCGGAAGAAGAGTCGCAGCACTCGGCGCACCTTGTCGTCAAGCTCTTCGGTGCCGTATTCGCCCTTTTGTATCAGCTCGAGGTACGGCCGTGCGAGGTAATAGTTGTCGTAGGCGTTTGACAGGCCGAAGACGAGGCCGTCGGTCCACGTGCCGAACTCCATGTCGAGCCCGTTCTCCACGGCCTGGCGGGTGTCGTGCGCTCCGCCCCAGTCGCTCACCACCACGCCGTCGAAGTCCCATTCGCCCTTGAGTATGTCCATAAGTAGGCGTTCGTTGTGGCAGTTGTGCTGGTCGGCGTAGAGGTTGTAGCTGCCCATCAGCGCCCATGCGCCGCCCTCCTTGACGGCGGCCTTGAACGCCGGCAGGTAAATCTCGTAGAGGGCGCGGTCGTCCACCACGGCGTTCACCTGGTGGCGGTAGGCCTCGTCGTTGTTCAGGGCGTAGTGCTTCACGCAGGCCGACACCCCGTTAGACTGCAGTCCGCGCACGTAGGGAGCGGCCATGCGCGCGGCCAGCAGCGGGTCTTCGCCCATGTACTCGAAGTTGCGCCCGCCCAGCGGCGTGCGGAACATGTTGACGCCGGGGCCCAGTATCATGTCCTTGCCCCGGTAGAGGGCCTCCTCGCCGAGGCTGCGGCCGTAGAGCCGGGCCAGCCGGGGGTTCCACGTAGAGGCGAGGCACGTCAGCGCGGGGAAGGCCACGCACGAGTCGTTGGTCTGTCCCGACTGCACCCACTCGTCCCAAAGCACGTCGGGGCGCACGCCGTGGGGGCCGTCGTCGGTCCAAAATTCGGGTATGCCGAGGCGCGCCACGCCCGGCGAGCTGAACTTGCTCTGGGCGTGTATCACGGCTATCTTCTCGGCTGTTGTCATGCGCCCGAGCGCGTCTTCCACGCGCTGCTCCAGCGGCTTCGTGTCGTCAAGGTACACGGGCGTCTGCTGGGCTGCGGCCTGCCGCGCTCCCGTCAGGGTCAGCACGGCGGCTAATAAGAGTCTGTAAATCTTCATCTTATACTGTTTTAATGGTATCGTAACGGATGCAAAGTTACTATTTTTCCCGACATGACGCAACGGCTTCGGCCTATATTTGCGGCCGTATTTTACGACCGCAGCGGCATCCGCCTTGCAAAAGGCGGCCTTCGGGCTTGCAAAAGGCGGCAGATTGCGGCGTGAAAGGTTGCCTTTTGAGGGGCGAAAGGCAACCTTTTGCTTTTTAAGAAAACTTTGCACGCCGTGCGGCCCTGTTTCGGCGTAAAGTCAGTATATTTGCCGAAACAACGCTAAGGCTTATGAAAAAGGCATTATTGACACTTGCGGCGTGTTGCGCAACGCTGTTCGCCGCGGCACAGGGTGAGCGTCCGTTCGACGTGACGCTCGACAACGACGAGTATAAGATCAGCCTCCGCCTAAACCTCTACGACAAGAACCTCACCATGCCCGGCCAGTCTGTGCTCGGCGAGGTGGAGGGCTACTTTACGTCGAAGCAGGGCCGCACCACGTGGCTCGTAGTCTCCTCTGAGCTCGTAGACGAGCGCACGGCCGTGATAGAGGTGGTCAACGACTACGGCAGCGAGGACTTCACGGCCGAGCTGAAGGCTAATGCCGACGGCACGTATTCTTATAAGAAGAAGGGCGGCAGCACGCTCAAGTTCGCCGTGATGGGCAAGTGGCAGAAGATACCCGGACGGCTGACGTTAGTGAAGAGGGGAAAGAAATGATGCTAACGGGAGCAAGACGCTTCGCGCCGGGGCTGACTCCGGCGAGTGAAGAGAGCCTGACTCCCGTTAACTCAGGAACTTTGATGCGCCGTCATCTAATTAGAAGCTGTTTTGATTTTTTTACAGGATATTGCATCACTTTAATTTTAATGTCCTTTGTTCATGATTTAAGCGTCTTTCCGGTCGTAGACTGATGCCTTTTCAGTCGCTTAGCCCGCTAAACTTCCTCAAAAGGCATCCGCCCACGCCTCGGAAATACATCTTAAATCATTGAACAAAAAAATCAAAACAGTTTCTTAATCGTTGCCAAATACATATACAGTCCCTGCCTTACGGAGCGCAGGCCGAACTGCTCGGTGTGTATGTCGGCCGGAGCCAGCCAGAGGCAGTCGGCGGCGTCGTCGGCGGCGCGGAGCTGCGTCTCGTCTTCCACGGTGCAGACGAAAAACAGGTCGAGCGTGTGTACGTCTAAGTCGGAGTAGCGGTAAACGTTGGGCAGGCTGAACAGGTAGCGGGCGTCGGTCACCTTAAGCCCCGTCTCCTCCAGCACCTCGCGCGCCACGGCCTCCTCGGCCGTCTCCAGCGTGTCGGCGAAGCCCCCGGGCAGGTCGAGCGTGCCCTTAGCAGGCTCCAGCTTGCGCCGCTCCACGAGCAGCTCGCCCTTACAGTTGGTGATGAACGCCACCACGGCCGCAGCCGGATTCATGAACATCTCGAAGCCGCAGCCCGAGCAACGCAGGCTCTTCGGCGAGTTTTTCTCAAAATGCGAACTGCCGCACACGGGGCAATACTTGTACTTTTCGATACTATCCATGTTGAAAATTAAGAGTTAAGAATTAAGAAAATATGCCTTGTTGGCATGAGCGTAGCTTTTTATGCGCAAAGTTAATATAAAAAGAGCATATTTTCTTAATTCTTAACTCTTAATTCTTAATTCTATAAGATTCTTAACTCTTAATTCTTATTTCTTATTTTTTAATTACGTAATTTTGCATGATGCTACTTAAAGCCAAATATTTATTATGAAGATGAGCATAACCAAAACCATTATCGCAGCCGCGCTCATGGCCCTGTGCCTGCCGGCGGCCGCGCAACAGAAGTTAGAAATCAACCTGTGGCCGCAGGGCGCGCCCAACTCAAACGGCGACGCGGCCGACTCGGCTAAGGTGTGGGTCTACCTGCCCAAGAAGGAGACGGCCACGGGCCGCGCCGTGGTGATATGTCCCGGTGGCGGCTACCAGCACCTGGCCATGGACCACGAGGGACACGACTGGGCTCCGTTTTTCAACAACATGGGCATAGCCGCCATAGTGCTGAAATACCGCATGCCGCACGGTGAGAGCGATGTGCCCGTGAGCGACGCCGAGGAAACCGTGAAGTTAGTGCGCCGCAACGCACAAGCGTGGAACATCGACCCTAAGGACGTGGGCATAATGGGCTCGTCGGCCGGAGGCCACCTGGCCTCTACCATAGCCACGCGCTCCACGGGCGACGCCCTGCCTGACTTCCAGATTCTCTTCTACCCCGTGATAACCATGATGCCCGACATCACGCACAAGGGCTCGCACGACAACCTGCTCGGCGAGAAACCCAAGAAGAAGGCCGAGCAGCAGTACAGCAGCGACCTCAACGTGACGCGCGTCACGCCGCGCGCCTTCATCGCACTGAGCGACGACGACCACACCGTGCTGCCGGCCAACGGCGTGAACTATTACATCGAGCTTTACCGCCACGACGTGCCGGCCACGCTCCACGTCTATCCTTCGGGAGGCCACGGCTGGGGCAACCGCGACAGCTTCATGTACCACAACGAGATGCAACTGGAGCTGAGGGCGTGGCTGCGCAGCTTCTAAGTTAGAATTAGGCGGGGCTTTGCCCGTTGGCCTAATCCGCCTGATTAGTATCATTGACCTAATGTAAGAAAATCATGAGAAAGATCATCTTCCTGCTATTGGCGTGCCTGTGCACGCTTACGGCCGGGGCGCAGAGTGCCGACGAGCGCGTGGGCGCGCTGCTTAACTCGGCCGACTGGTTCGCTCTCGAGCGCGAATACCCGGCGTTGAAGGATTCGGTGCAGACTCCCTTCCTGTGCGTCATGGCCGAGGCTTTGGCCGCGGTGTACTTCGGCCGCGACGACGAAGCCGTGGTCATGATAGACTCTTTGGTGAGAAACTACCAGGACGACATCGGCTTTGACAACACCATGAACATGGTGCTGGTGCAGGCCCAGACCGAGGCGAGGCGGCAACGCTACGCCCGTGCCGCCGAAATAGTGGGCAATTTCGTGAACCAAGTGAAGGCGCAGACCGACCAAGTAGACCTGAGCCAGCCCGAGGCCGCGCTCCGTATGTATGGCATACGCAGCAAGCTGCCGCCCTCCACGCTTGAACGCCCTGCACGCGACGTGGCCGTCAGTGCCGAGTTCCGCAAGATAGACCTGACGGCTTTGGGCGACACGGCCGTGCGCGGCTTCACGCTCTGCATACCCGCGAGCGTCAACGGACGGCCGTATCAAGCCGTGTTAGACACTGGTTGCCCCACTACGTTCTGCTCGCTCGACTTCGCGCGGAAGGCCGGGGCGCGGCTGCAGCCTGACACGATAGACGTTAACGGGGCCGGCAAGACGCATGGATTCTTCGGCGTGATAGACAGCATCTGCGTAGGCGGAATGACCTTCCGCAATGCCGAAGTGATATGCGTTGACGACGAGATAGTGATGGACTCCCTGCTGCAGGGCGACTTCGTCATAGGGCTTGACTTCATGCGGCATTGCGGCGAGGTGCAAGTCTACCCGAAGGAAGGGCGCGTGGTGTTCCCCTACAAGCCCACGCCGCTCCCCGAAACGGGGCGCAACATCTACCTGACCGAGAGCAACGGCCTCCGCATAGAGGCCTACGTAGGCGGCGAGCGGCTCAGGATGATGTTCGACACGGGCAACAGCACCACTACGTTCTCAGGCTCTTACTACGCCCGCCACAAGCAGGATGTCGACAATACGGGCACACGCATTACGCGCCTTAGCGGCGGCATAGGCAAGGTGGGCATGAAGACTATCATAGAGCTGCCGCCGCTCACCATCGCTACGGGCGGTACGAGCGTAAGGCTCGGCAGGGCCTGCGTGGATTCGGAGTCTAACCAGACGCTGGCACCGGACGACGGCAACGCCGGTCTCGACGTCATACGCGCGTGCCGCAAGGCCACGCTCAACCTGAAAGACCTCTTCCTCAAGCTGGAAGAATGACGCTTTGAACGGTTAAAAACAAGTTTCATTGACGGAAAGTTACCGATTTTTCACGGTTTCTTTCCGTTTTTTATACGACTTATCCGAAAAATCGTTATATTTGCCCTCGTGTACTTTTAAGTCTTTGTTATGAAACACCTCAAACAATTACTAATGCTCGTGTTGGCGCTTTCGGTGTCGACATTGGTGTCGTGCGAGGAGGACGAGGAAGCCCTTCTGCCGGCGTTGAGCCACATTACGGCCGACGACTTCGCCGGCACGGTCTCAGGTAAGGGCTGGCGCTACGTGGAGTCGCACGAGATACGCGACGGCCGGATATGCTCGAAGCGCGACTATTGGGACGGCCTTATAGGCGGCGCCCCGGTGAACTACGCCTTCACTGGCGATTCGATTACCGAGTTTATTTACGTCGACGCGTACCCCATAAAGGGATACAGGAGCAGGAAGTACACTTTCGACGAGGGCACCAACGGCCTCATGTCGGGCGGCGACGAGGTGATGCGCATAGTGTCGGTCAGCGAGAGCGAGCTGCGCATCATCAAGCACGAGGCCTCGACGGCCGACGGCGAGCCGATATACGTCTACGCCGTTTATCGCGCGATGACTCCCTGGGAGCTGGCCGAGTGCAAGGCCGGGTATCCGTATGACCTCGACACGTTCGACGATGACTATCCCCGGCTGCCCGAGCAGCAGCGTCTTACGCCCGGCGATTTCGCCTCGTTGGCAGTGGGGCGGGGGTGGACGTGCGCCGAAGCCCACGAGATGGAGCTGAGCGGAAGATACAAGGCCGACAGTCTGCAGACCTCGGGCGCGGGGCTGAAGCCGGTGGACTATTACATCTCCGCCGACTCGCTCACGGTGTTCGGTTCCGACCCGCAGAGCGGCGCGCCCTCCTTGCGGAGCGTGGCTTACGCCTACAGGGCCAACGGTTTCTATCTCGAGACGGCCGACAAGTCGGGATTCAGGATAGTGTCGCTCTCGCCCGACGAGATGCGGGTGGTGAGCCGCCAGCACGACTACGCCGCCGGACGCACCGTGAGGCTCTACTGCGTTTACCGCCGCATGACCGCCGACGAGCTTTCGGGCAAGTTTACGACAGACAGTCTCAATGTCAAGCTGTTGGCAGATTTTTAATAATAAGTAGTTAACGCCATTATCCTTGCATGCATGGCGCATTAGGCTAATTGGGCTTATTGGCCCAATTAGCCTGACATGCCGCAATATCCAAAATTTCTTAAAAAACGAAAAAATCGCATATTATATAAGGTGTATGGAAAAGTTTTGCTTACTTTTGCGCCCTAATTGAAAACTTAAGACAACACATGCAGAAGAATCTGGTAATCGTCGAGAGTCCTGCTAAGGCAAAGACTATCGAGAAGTTTCTGGGCAAAGACTATAAGGTGATGTCCAGTTACGGACACATACGCGACCTTAAGAAAAAGGAACTAAGCATAGACACCGACACGTTTACGCCCGACTACGAGATACCCGATGAGAAGAAGAAACTCGTCACCGAGCTTAAGAACAACGCACAAAACTCTGAGAAAGTGTGGCTCGCATCCGATGAGGACCGCGAGGGAGAAGCCATCTCGTGGCACCTTTGTGAGGTGCTCGGGCTTGACGAGGAGAAGACCAACCGCATAGTATTCCATGAAATAACCAAGCCCGCCATACTTGACGCCATACAGCATCCGCGCCACTTGGACATGAACCTCGTGAACGCGCAGCAGGCGCGCCGTGTGCTCGACCGGCTCGTGGGCTTCAAGCTCTC
This sequence comes from uncultured Prevotella sp., assembly GCA_944319945.1. Classification (GTDB taxonomy): domain Bacteria; phylum Bacteroidota; class Bacteroidia; order Bacteroidales; family Bacteroidaceae; genus Prevotella. The sequence continues at coordinate 52,025 of CALUFN010000009.1, read as the reverse complement.
GCCCGTGCTGTGGCGCAAGGTGAAGCCGGCGCTCTCGGCCGGACGCGTGCAGAGCGTGGCCGTGAGGCTCATAGTGGAGCGCGAGCGTGAGATACAGGCCTTCAAGAGCGAGGCTTATTATAGGGTGGCCGCCGTGTTCGACGTGCCCGTGGCCGACGGCTCTACGGCCGAGGTGAAGGCCGAGCTTGACAAGCGCTTCACCACGCGTGACGAGGTGCTGGCCTTTCTTGACAAGTGTAAGACGGCAGACTTCGCCGTTGCAAACATAGTCAAAAAGCCCATGAAGCGCACGCCCGCGCCGCCGTTCACCACGTCGACGCTGCAGCAGGAGGCCGCGCGCAAGCTCGGATTCACCGTGTCGCAGACCATGATGGTGGCCCAGCACCTATACGAGAACGGACGTATCACGTACATGCGTACCGACTCGGTCAACCTCTCGTCGCTCTGCATCAACTCGAGCAAGGCCGAGATAACCAAGCTCTGGGGTGAAGAGTACAGCAAGCCGCGACAGTTTCACACCCACTCTAAGGGCGCGCAAGAGGCCCACGAGGCCATACGCCCGACGTACATGGATGCCGCTTCGATAGAAGGCACGCAGCAGGAGAAACGCCTCTACAACCTGATATGGAAGCGCACGGCGGCAAGCCAGATGGCCGACGCTCAGATAGAGAAGACCACCGTGACGATAAGCATGACGGGAGCCGACGAGCAGTTTGTGGCCAACGGCGAGGTGGTGAAGTTCGACGGATTCCTGAAAGTCTACCGCGAATCGTCAGACGACGAGACCGACGGACAGGAAAGCGCGTCGCACACGCTGCCGCCCATGGCCGAGGGCCTGCCCCTGCAGCGCAACGAGATAATAGCCACGCAGCGTTTCAGCCAGGGCCCCGTGCGCTACACCGAGGCCAGCCTTGTGCGCAAGCTCGAGGAGCTAGGCATAGGCCGCCCGTCGACCTACGCCCCTACGATAAGCACCATACAGCAGCGCGAGTATGTGCAGAAGGGCGACAAGAAGGGAGAAGAACGCTTCTACTCGATCGACATACTCGACTCCAACGGCATAACCAACCGCACGAAGAGCGAGATGGCCGGCAGCGAGAAAGGCAAGCTGCTGCCGACGGACATAGGAATAGTGGTGAACGACTTCCTCATGAAATACTTCCCGGCCATCATGGACTACAACTTCACGGCTAAGGTGGAACAGCAGTTTGACACCATAGCCGAAGGAAAGGCCCGGTGGACGGACATGATAGAGAGCTTCTACAAGAAGTTCGAGCCTACCGTAGAAAAGACGATGAACACGCGCGAGGAACACAAGGCCGGCGAGCGCGAGCTCGGCAAGGAGCCTGGCACGGGCAAGCCCGTGTTCGTAAAGATAGGCAGGTTCGGCCCCGTGGTACAGATAGGCAAGGCCGAGGACAAGGAGAAGCCTCGCTTCGCCCAGCTGCCTGCCGACAAGGGCATGGAGACCATAACGCTCGGCGAGGCCCTCGAGCTGTTCCGCCTGCCGCGCACCGTCGGCGAGTTTGAGGGTAAGCCCGTAGTGATAGGTGCCGGACGCTTCGGCCCCTACGTGATGCACGACAAGAAATACGTCTCTCTGCCCAAGACCGACAACCCGCTGACCGTAACGCTCGACACGGCAGTGGAATTGATAATGAAGAAACGCCAGCAGGAGACGCAGCGCCACATAAAGACTTTCGACGACGAGCCTAAGCTCGAAGTGATGAACGGACGCTACGGCCCTTATCTCGCATACGACGGCAAGAACTACCGCCTGCCTAAGAACATGCATGAACGTGCTGCCGAACTGACGCTCGAGGAGTGCATGGACGTGATAAACAACTCAAAGAAGAAATAGCCGATGAGGAGGATTATCATCATCGGATACATGGGCGCCGGCAAGACCACCGTGGGCCGTGCGCTCGCCAAAGAGACTGGAATGCAGTTTTACGACCTCGACTGGTACATCGAGGCGAGGATGCACAAGACGGTGCCGCAGCTCTTCGCCGAGCGCGGCGAAGACGGCTTCCGCCGCGTGGAGAGCAACATGCTGCACGAGGCGGCCGAGTTCGAGGACGTGATAATAAGCAGCGGCGGAGGCACTCCTTGCTTCTTCGACAACATGGAATACATGAACGCCCAGGGCGACACCGTCTACCTGAAGGCCAGTCCCGACGTGCTCTGCGCCCACCTGAAGATGGGCAAGGTGAAGCGTCCCCTGCTCGAGGGCAAGAGCGAGGAAGAGCTGCGCAGCTTCGTGGCAAGCCAGTTGGAGCAGCGCGAGCCTTACTACATGAAGGCCAAGCACGTGCTCGACGTGAACCTGCTCGACAACTACGAGAAGGTACACAACTCGGTGGAGAGGCTCAGGGAGATGCTTTCCTTGTAATTAAGAGTTGAGACTTTAGAATTAAGAATTATAACTACTTCTTGGTTGGGAAACTCCCCAACCGACCGAAAAGATTAACCATAAAACAAACAGAAGGCCCAGATGAAGAAATGGACTATCGAAGACTCTAACGAGCTTTACAACATCAGTGGGTGGGGAACATCCTACTTTGGCATCAACGACAAGGGCGACGTGTACGTCACGCCGTGCAAGGACAACGTGCAGATAGACCTGCACGACGTGCTCGACGAGCTTGCCCTCAGGGACGTCACGCCGCCGGTGCTGCTGCGTTTTCCCGACATTCTCGACAACAGGATTGAGAAGACGTGGAGCTGTTTCAAGAAGGCGTCTGACGAATACGGGTTCAAGGGCGAGAACTTCATAATCTATCCTATCAAGGTGAACCAGATGCAGCCCGTGGTAGAAGAGATAATCAGCCACGGACGCAAGTTCAACCTCGGTCTCGAGGCCGGCTCCAAGCCCGAGCTGCACGCCGTCATCGCCGTGCAGTGCCAGAGCGACTCGCTCATAATATGCAACGGATACAAGGACCAGAGCTACATAGAGCTGGCCTTGCTGGCGCAGAAGATGGGTAAGCGCATCTTCATCGTAGTGGAGAAACTCAACGAGATCGACATAATAAGCCGCGCCGCCAAGAAGCTCGGCGTGAAGCCCAACCTCGGCATCAGGATTAAGCTGGCCTCGTCGGGCAGCGGCAAGTGGGAGGAGAGCGGAGGCGACGCGAGCAAGTTCGGGTTGACAAGCTCAGAGCTGCTCACGGCCCTCGAGATACTCGAGAAGAAGGGCATGCAGGACAGCCTGCGCCTAATCCACTTCCACATAGGCAGCCAGATAACCAAGATACGCCGCATACAGACGGCACTGAAGGAGGCTTCGCAGTTCTACATACAGCTCAGGAAGATGGGCTACGACGTCGACTTCGTTGACTGCGGAGGCGGACTTGGCGTCGACTACGACGGCACGCGCTCGCCAAACAGCGAAAGCTCGGTGAACTATTCGATTCAGGAATACGTCAACGACTGTATTTACGCCTTCGTCGAGGCTTCCGACCGCTACGGTGTGCCGCATCCCAACCTGATAACTGAGAGCGGCCGCTCGCTTTCGGCCCACCACTCGGTGCTGGTAATCGACGTGCTTGAAACGGCGTCGCTGCCCGAGATGAGCGAGGAGTACGAACCTACGGAAAGCTCGCACAAACTTGTAAAGGACCTTTACGAGATATGGGACAACCTCAACCCGCGCACCATGCTCGAGGACTGGCACGACGCCGAGCAGATACGCGAGGACGCTCTCGACCTGTTCGAGCACGGATTGGTGGACCTTAAGACGCGCGCCGAGATAGAGCGTATGTACTGGAGCGTGTGCCGCGAGATAAACTCGCTGGCCAAGTCGTTGAAGCATACGCCCGAGGAACTAAAGGGCCTCGACAAGCTGCTGGCCGACAAGTATTTCTGTAACTTCTCGCTGTTCCAGTCGTTGCCCGACGCTTGGGCCATCGACCAGATATTCCCAATCGTGCCTCTGCAGCGTCTCAACGAGAGGCCCACGCGCAGCGCCACGCTGCAAGACATCACCTGCGACAGCGACGGGAAGATAGCCCACTTCGTGACGAGCCGCAATATATCGAACATCCTTCCGGTGCACGCTCTGCGCAAGAACGAGCCTTACTATCTCGGCGTGTTCCTCGTAGGGGCTTACCAGGAGATACTCGGCGACATGCACAACCTCTTCGGTGACACCAACGCGGCGCACATAACGGTGAAGGACGGCAAGTATCACATCGACCAGATATTCGACGGCGAGACCGTCGAGGAAGTGCTCGAGTACGTGCAGTACAATCCGAAGAAGCTCGTGCGCCAGCTCGAAGTGTGGGTGGCCAAGAGCGTAAAGCAGGGCAAGATATCGCTCGAGGAGGGCAAGGAGTTCCTTTCCAATTACCGCTCGGGCCTTTACGGATACACTTATTTGGAGTAAGTAAGACAAACACCTAACACCCAACACCCACCCCAATCCTCCCGATGGGAGGGAGCTTGGCATGCAATGATTATTATAATAATGTATTAAGGCTAATTAAGCTCCCTCCCTTCGGGAGGATTGGTGGTGGGTCTTTATTTTCCTACATCTATTATGAAACATCCCCTAACAGTAGTCAAGGTGGGCGGGGCCGTAGTTGAAGATGAGGCCCGGCTCGGCAGCCTGCTTGCCGCCTTTGCTGCGATAAGCGGGCGCAAGGTGCTCGTACACGGCGGCGGCCGCAGCGCAACGGCAATGGCCGCGCGCCTCGGCATAGAGAGCCGCATGGTAGGCGGGCGGCGCATCACCGACCGCAGCATGCTCGAAGTGGCGACGATGGTCTACGGCGGATTGGTGAACAAGAACATCGTGGCGCGCCTGCAGGCGGCAGACGTCAACGCAATAGGTCTGACCGGAGCCGACGGCGACGTGATACGCTCGCACAAACGGCCCGTCAAGGACGTTGACTACGGCTTCGTCGGCGACGTCGACAGGGTTGACGGCGACATGCTCTCGCGCCTCGTGGAGGCCGGCATGACGCCCGTAATGGCCCCCTTGACGCACGACGGACTGGGCAATATGCTTAACACCAACGCCGACACGATAGCCGCTGAGACGGCGAAGGCACTGGCCGCGCGCTACGACGTAACGCTCGTCTACTGCTTCGAGAAGAAGGGCGTGCTGGCCGATCCTGACGACGACGATAGCCTGATACCCCTGATAACGCGCGCCGACTTCGAGCGGCTCGTCGCCGACGGCACAATATCGGGCGGCATGCTGCCCAAGCTCGAGAACGCCTTCAGCGCAATCTCCTCAGGCGTAAGCCGCGTGAACATCACCCTCGCAACGGCCATCGACGGTCTGCACGGCACGATAATTAGGGAGAAGTAGAGGAGTGAAAGGAGTTAAGGAGTGAAAGGAGTTAAGGAGTAAAAGGAGTAGGGGAGTAAGTAGAAATGCCTTGCCGCTTATACCGGCATTCCCAGCCCTCCTGGCCCTCCCATTACTCTCTCTCTTAATTACTGTTAAATCACCGAATAATCCGCATTGTTTTGTAACTTTCGCCTTACTGAATCGTCATTCATATAGAGAGCAGATGGAAAATATCAGTTTTCGCAACGACGTGTTGCCTCTAAAGAACGTTCTCTACCGTTTGGCTTTGAGAATAACCCTCAGCCACGAGGATGCGGAGGACATAGTACAAGACACGCTGATAAAAGTCTGGAACAGGCGCGACGACTGGCATGACATCGGCTCGATAGAGGCCTACAGCCTCACCGTGTGCCGCAACCTCTCGCTCGACAGAATGAAACGGGCCGACGCCGCCAACCAAACCATAGGCGACGACGAGGCCGGCAAGGCCGACTCGGGGCGCGACCCTTACGAGCGCATGATGCAGAGAGACAGGGTAGAGCAGGTAAGACGAATAGTAGACTCGCTACCCGAGAAGCAGAAAAGCTGCATGCAGCTGCGCGACTTCGAGGGAAAGAGCTACAAGGAGATAGCCAAAGCACTCGCCATGAGCGAGGAGCAGGTGAAGGTGAACATCTTCCGCGCCCGGCAGGCGGTGAAACAAAAGTATAACGAAATCGAAGGATATGGACTATAAATACATCGAACAGCTACTGGAACGCTATTGGAACTGTGAGACCTCGCTTGAGGAAGAGCAGATACTGCGGGCGTTCTTCAGCCAGAAAGACGTGCCGGCAGGCCTCCTTAAGTACAGGGACTTGTTCGTCTACGAGCAGACGGAGACTAAGGTCGACGTCTTGGGCGAAGCCTTCGATGAACGCATGATGGCGCTCACGGGCGAGACGAAGCCCGTAAAGGCGCGCACGATAAGCCTCGCCGACAGGTTTATGCCGTTGTTCAAGGCCGCCGCAGCCGTGGCCATATTCCTCACGCTGGGCAACGCCGCACAGGTGGCGTTCAAGGGCGACGCCAAGCCCGAGGCGGGCGTGGCGGCATACGGCGATACGCAGGCTGGCCCCTCGGTGGCCCTCGGCGATACGGCTAAGGTAGACACGCTGCAAGCCGACAAGCCTACGGCCAACGTGCTGAAGTGAGATAACTTTTCTATGCTTTCTCTATAAAACAGTGTTTAATAAAACAACCAAAGAAGCTGTGAAGCTTCATTTCTCTCAAATTTTTCATAACATACTAACGTGAAGTGAGATAGCCACCGTCAGTCGTGACGGTGGCTATTTGTTTTTATTGGGTTTTGCGGTTATTGGGTTTTGGGGTTATGCGGTTATTGGTTTTTTGCGGTTTAACGGTTATTGGGTTGTTCGGTTATGCGATATAACCTTAAAACCGTATAATTAAGACCGTATAATCTCAAGACCTCATAACCTCAAAACCTCATAACCGCAAGACCTCATAACCTCAAAACCTCAAAACCTCAAAACCTCATAACCTCAAAACCTCATAACCTCAAAACCCCATAACCTCAAAACCCCATAACCTCAAAACCGCATAACCTCAAAACCGCATAACCTCATAACCGCATAACCGCAAATAAACTTCCTATTTCGTCTTTCTCCCCTTGTAATACATGTTGAACGTGTCTTTGCCGTAGTCGTTGCCTATTGCCTCGAAGCTGCGGGCGAAGGCTCCTTCCACCTTCTTGCCGCAGTAGTACACGTTGAAGGCGTCTTTGGCGTAGCCGTCGCGCAGCACGGTGAAGCTGCTTCCGACGGCCGAGCCTATCTTCTCGCCGTCGTAATAGGCGTTGAAGTTGTCGCGGGCGTAGCCGTCCCTGAGTACGGTGAACGAGCCTCCGTTGGAGAAGTCTATCCTTACGCCGCGGTAATAAGCGTTGAAGTTGTCGCGGGCGTAGCCGTCTACGAGCGTCTCGAACGAGCTTGCGTAAGCCTGCTGTACTTTCTCGCCTCGGTAGTAGGCGTTGAACGAGTCCTTGCCGTAGCCGTCGCCAAGCTCCTTGAACGTAGAGGCGTAGGCTCCGTTTACCTTTCTTCCCCTGTAATACACGTTGAGGCCCGCCACCATGTATCCCTCTTCGTGCCGCTCGTCGTAGCCGTGTCGGCCGTGGCTACGGCGGTCGGCGTCGCGCCAATGGTGCTTCTCCCGCTGCCTTTCGGGTGCCTTGCGGTAGTGTTGCGCGGCGGCGCAGGCGGGAGCCATGAGCGCGGCCGCAAGTATTGCCGTAGTTATTATTTTCCTCATGCCGTATGTGTCTAAACTGAAGACGGCGGCAACCTTAGTCGTTGCCGCCGTCTTGTTAAGGTGATTATGTTGATTAGAAATTATCGTGGTCAAGGCTGTCGTTGAAGTCCTTAGGCTCCTTCGGCGCCAGCGGGTCGTGGTATTCGTCGCGGCCCTGACGATGCTCGAAGCGGCGCTGCTCGCGGCTGGGCCTTTCGGGGCGCGGCCTGCGCTCGCCCCTCGGGCGGCGTTCGCGCTCTACGTAGCCCTCGGGCTTGGGTATGAGCACGCGGTGAGAGAGCTTATACTTGCCCGTCTTGGGGTCAATCTCCATGAGCTTCACGGTGATCTTGTCGCCCTCCTTGAGTCCGGCTTCCTCGACGGTCTCAAGCCGCTTCCAGTCTATTTCCGATATGTGCAGCAGTCCGTCCTTGCCCGGCAGTATCTCTACGAAGCATCCGTAAGGCATGATCGAGCGTATCGTTCCCTCGTAAACCTCGCCTACTTCGGGTATTGCAACAATAGCCCTGATTTTGGATATTGCCTTCTGTATGCTCTCCTTGTTGGGCGCGCTCACCTGCACCTTGCCTACGCCGTCGATCTCGTCGATGGTGATCGTCGCTCCTGACTCGTCTTGCATCTGCTGGATGATCTTTCCGCCCGGGCCTATCACGGCACCGATGAACTCCTTCGGTATCTCGAACGCCTCGATGCGCGGTACTTGCGGCTTCAGTTCGGCGCGCGGTTCGCTGATGGTGTCGGTCAGTTTGCCGAGTATGTACTCGCGTCCGGCCTTTGCCTGCATGAGCGCTTTCTCGAGAATCTCGAAGCTGAGGCCGTCGCACTTGATGTCCATTTGCGTTGCCGTGAGTCCGTCTTTCGTTCCGGTGGTCTTGAAGTCCATGTCGCCGAGGTGGTCCTCGTCGCCGAGAATGTCGCTAAGCACGGCGTACTTGTCCTCGCCCGGGTTCTTGATGAGGCCCATTGCGATGCCGCTCACGGGCTTCTTCATCGGCACTCCGGCGTCCATGAGGGCGAGCGTGCCGGCGCAAACGGTGGCCATCGACGATGAGCCGTTGCTCTCGAGAATCTGCGATACGAGGCGCACCGTGTAGGGGAACTCCTCGGGTATCTGGCCCTTCAGCGCGCGCCAAGCCAGGTGGCCGTGGCCTATCTCGCGGCGGCCTACGCCTCGCTGCGCCTTAGCCTCGCCCGTGCAGAAGGGCGGGAAGTTGTAGTGCAGCAGGAATCGCTGGTAAGAGCGGTCGAGCACGTCGTCTACGAGCTTCTCGTCGAGCTTCGTGCCCAGCGTGCAGGTGGTGAGGCTCTGCGTCTCGCCGCGCGTGAAGATGGAGCTTCCGTGGGGCATGGGCAGGGGCGACACCTCGCACCAGATGGGGCGTATCTCGTCGGTCTTGCGGCCGTCGAGGCGCTTGCCCTCGTCGAGTATGCAGCGGCGCATGGCGTCGCGCATCACGTCGTGGTAGTAGCGGTCTACGAGTGCGTACTTCTCTTCCAGCTCCTCCTCGGTCAGGTCGGCGTGCGCTGCGGCGTAAGCCTCCTCGAAGTCGGTCTTTATCTTGTCGAAAGCCTCCTCGCGCGCCTTCTTGTCGTGGTCGCCGGCCTCGGCTATTGCGTAACACTTGTCGTAGGTTTCCTTATGCAGCTGTTCGCGCAGTTCCTCGTCGTTCACCTCGTGGCAGTATTCGCGCTTCACGTCGGTGCCCAGCTCCTTCATCAGTTCCTCCTGCAGCACGCACATGGGGCGTATGGCCTCTTGTGCCACCTTGAGGGCCTGGAGCAGGTCTTGCTCGGACACTTCGTTCATCTCTCCCTCCACCATCATGATGTTGTCCTTAGAGGCTCCCACCATGATGTCCATGTCGGCGCTCTTCATCTGCTCGAACGTCGGGTCTACCACGTACTCTCCGCCTACGCGTGCTACGCGCACTTCTGATATGGGGCACTCGAAGGGTATGTCGGAACATGCCAGCGCGCACGATGCGGCGAAGCCTGCGAGCGCGTCGGGCTGGTCAACGCCGTCGGCCGAGAAGAGGATCACGTTGACGTAAACCTCGGCGTGGAAGTCGGCGGGGAAGAGGGGGCGCAGGGCGCGGTCTACCAGTCGGCATGTAAGAATCTCATTGTCGCTTGCCTTGCCTTCGCGCTTGGTGAATCCGCCGGGGAAGCGCCCGGCTGCGGCATACTGTTCTCTGTACTCAACCTGCAAAGGCATGAAATCTGTTCCGGGAACTGCATCTTTTGCGGCACAAACGGTGGCGAGCAATACCGTGTTGCCCATGCGGAGCACGCAGGAGCCGTCAGCCTGTTTTGCCACTTTCCCGGTTTCAATGCTGATGGTCCTTCCATCAGGCAGTGAAACTGTTTTCGTAATTACGTTCATCTAAAAATCAAAAAATATCTTTTTACATCAAAAAAAATCGCACAAAGATAACCATTTTTGGAATAACCGAAGACGGTTTTACATTAAATGTGCATTAAATTGTTGTTTTTTAGCAAACAGGCGGACTTTTATAAGCAGACGTGGAGATTACCCTCGTAGGGTTCGGCTGGCCGTCAGGTGCAAACACCTGCAACCCTTTAAGGAGATGCTTCCTGTTTGTTATTTCCCGGCGGCTTTTACTTACGGTTTTCATTTGCTTTCGATGCGCTTGCAAGAGGTATCCTTTTAGATTGTAAAAGATAACCTTTTACGTTGTAAAAGCTATCCTTTCAGGCCGCAATCTGCCGTCTTTTGGAAATGTGGTGATATTCCTAATTTTGATACACTTTACTACAAGTGCGTCTTGGCGGCTTCAAGGCAAATCAAGCTCCCTCCTTTCGGGAGGGTAGGGGAGGGCTTTTTTTCCCTCGCTTTTATTTTGCATTTGCCTTACGGCGATTTTCAATTCGCTCGACTTGCATTAACTTTGGAATAAGTTAAGCTGCGTCTCTGCAATGAAAATAAAAGCTCGTTTCCCTCGCTTTTATTTTGCATTTCGCTCGACTTGCATTAACTTTGCACCTATGTTGAAGAATATCATGCTCGTAGCTTTGGGCGGAGCCGCAGGCAGCGTGGCGCGCTACTTGGTGTCAAGGGCTCTCAACGGCACCGTGCTCGCGGCCTTTCCGCTCGGCACGCTGGCGGCCAACGTGCTCGGATGCCTTATAATCGGGCTGGTATGCGGACTGGCCGACGGCGACGGTCCGCACGTAGGCGCCGACCTCAAGCTGCTGCTTACCGTGGGCTTCTGCGGAGGATTCACAACGTTCAGCACGTTCATGAACGAGTCGCTGACGCTCGTAAAGACCGGCGACGCCGTGCTTGCCGCCCTCTACGCCGGAGCAAGCCTTGCCCTCGGGATGGCGGCCGTCGTCGGCGGATACCAACTGGCAAAACTCATATAACGATGAAACATACATTTAACTACATCCGCACCGCCCTCGCGTGCGCCCTCGCGGCAGTGGCGCTCGGCTCGTGCGACGACAGGAAATTCCACGTCGACGGCACGATAAGCGAGGCTGAAGACTCGGTGCTCTACTTCGAGAACATGAGCCTCGACGGCCCCGTAGCCGTCGACTCAGTGAAGCTCGACGCCGACGGGGCGTTCAGCTTCAGCGACAAGGCACCCGAGGCGCCCGAGTTCTACCGCCTGCGCATAGCCGGCCAGATCATCAACCTCAGCGTAGACTCCACCGAGACCATCACCGTGAAGGCCTCTTACCCCTCGATGTCTACCGGCTACGAGGTGGAAGGCTCGCCCGAGTGCGCCACCATCAAGGAGCTGGCCCTCAAGCAGATAGACCTGCTCCGCCGCGTCATGGCCGTAGAGCGCGACGACGCCTTCGGCTTCGACCTCACCCGCGACAGCATCGCCCGCATGATAGAGGCCTACAAGCACGACGTCAAGCTCAACTACATCTACAAGGCGCCGATGCGCCCCTCGTCTTATTTCGCCCTCTTCCAGACGCTGGGCAACCGCCTGATATTCAACCCACGCGAGAGCGAAGACGACATAAAGGCCTTCGGAGCCGTGGCCACCAGCTGGGACACCTACCACCCCGGCTCGCTGCGCGGCCGGAACCTGCACAACATCGCCATTGAGGGCATGCGCACGCTGCGCATCATGCGCAACCGCGAGGCCGCCCAAATGGTGGACGCAAGCAAGGTGAGCGTGGCCAACCTCATCGACATAAAGCTGCCCGACAGCAACGGCGCGGAGCGCAGCCTGACGCAGCTTAAGGGCAAGGTGGTGATGCTCGACTTCCACGTGTTCGGCGCAGACGGCTCCACCAAGCGCATAATGCAGATGCGCGACATCTATAATAAGTATCACGCGCGTGGCTTCGAGATATACCAAGTGGCCCTCGACCCCGACGAGCACTTCTGGAAGACCACCACGGCCGCCCTGCCGTGGGTATGCGTGCGCGACCCGCAGGGCCTGCAGTCGCAATACCTCGCCCTGTACAACGTGCAGTCGATACCCACCTTCTTCCTGATCGGTCGCGACAACACGCTGCAGAAACGCGACGTGCAGATAAAAGACCTTGACGCCGAGATAGAGGCACTGCTGAAGTAAAGTTTTTTCAGGTAGTTAGGGGTAGTTAAGATTTTTAGTAACTACTCCTAACTACTTTAACTACCCCTAACTACTTACACACCACAATATCATAATCGGTTTTTAAACCCTTTGTAACATCTTTTTGTGCTTTTTTACTACCTTTGCCGACGTTTTCAAGATATTAAACAAATTTTTTAAACGTTATGGTAAAACGAATGCGATTATTCTTTGCCTCCGTCATGCTCATGGCGGCGGCAACAGTGAGTGCGCAGATTACCACCTCGTCGATGTCGGGACAAGTGGTCGACACGCAAGGCGAGGACGTAATAGGCGCTACCGTCAGGGTAACCCACAAGCCTTCGGGCACCACCTACAACGCCGTGACCAACGTAGACGGCCGCTGGGCCATACAGGGCATGCGCGTGGGCGGACCTTACGAGGTGAAAATCTCCTACATCGGCTTCGCCGAGAAAGACTTCCGCGGCATCACCCTTCAGCTCGGCGAGACCTACAACCTCAACGCAACGATGTCCGAGGACGTCAACGAGCTTGGCGAGATCGTAGTCATCGGCAACGGCTCGAAGTTCGCCGCCGAGAAGACCGGCGCCTCTACCAACATCTCCAACGCCCAGATCACCGCGCTGCCCACCGTAAACCGCAGCATCGAGGACATCACGCGCATCTCTCCTTACGCCAACGGCATGAGCCTCGCCGGCGGCGACGGACGCTCTACCAACTTCACGCTCGACGGCGCGAACCTGAACAACAACTTCGGACTCAGCGACGGACTGCCCGGCGGCGGCAACCCCATCTCGATGGACGCAATCGACGAAGTTCAGGTAGTAGTGGCCCCGTATGACGTGCGCCAGACCAACTTCATCGGCGGAGGAATCAACGCCGTTACGAAGTCGGGTACCAACACATTCAAGGGTACGGCCTACGTTTACCACAACAACGAGAACATGCACGGCAACCGCGTTGCCGACCAAGACCTCGGCGAGCGCGGCAAGAACCGCACAACGACCTACGGCTTCACCCTCGGAGGCCCGATACTGAAAGACAAGCTCTTCTTCTTCGCCAACGCCGAATACACAAAAATACCTACCGTCGTAAACCGCTGGCGCGCATCGGAGGACGGAGTCGGCGACGCTACCAACTACATATCGCGCACCACGATAGCCGACATGCAGCGCGTGCGCGACTTCATGATGGAGAAATACGGTTACGACACAGGCTCGTTCACCAACTTCCCCGCCGACGAGGACAACCTCAAGCTCCTCGCGCGCATCGACTGGAACATCACGAACAACCACCACTTGGCCGTGCGCTACAACTATACGAAGAACACGGCGTGGAACCCTGTAAACGGAAACTCTTCCGATACGGGCTACCGCCTGCGTAACATGAACCGTATGTCGCAGTACTCAATGGCCTTTGCCAACACTATGTATTCGATGGAGAACAAGGTAAGCACCGTGTCGGCAGACCTTAACAGCCGCTTTGGCAACAACATCTCAAACCAACTGCTCTTTACCTATTCTAACATTGAAGACGTGCGCGGTTCGAACTCTTCGCCATTCCCATTTATCGACATCATGGGTGGCTACGAGACTGCTGCCGACGGAACTGTAACCCAAAGCCTAACACCGTACATGAGCCTCGGCTATGAACTGTTCTCTTACAACAACCGCGTGCAGAACAAAATCTTAACCGTGAACGACAACTTCACGTATTACGCCGGCAACCACAAGATTATGGCCGGCTTCAGGTTCGAACACCAGTTGGCCAACAACTCATACATGCGCGGCGGAACGGGCTACTACCGCTACCGCTCGCTCGACGACTTCCTCAATGGCGCAGCACCCGAGACTGTAGGACTGGCTTACGGTTACAACGGTGAAAAGAATCCAAACGCCGAGGTTATGTTCAACCAATACGGCCTTTATTTGCAAGACGAATGGAACATCCTCTCAAACCTCAAGCTGACTTACGGCATACGCTTCGACATGATGTCGTTCAACAGCGATGATCTGATGCGCAACAATGCCATCTACGACCTCGACTTCGGCGGCCGCCACATCGACACTGGCGCTTGGCCTGACGGCAACGTACAAATCTCGCCGCGCGTAGGCTTCACTTGGGACGTGTTCGGCGACAAGCGTCTTAAGGTTCGTGGCGGTACGGGTCTCTTCGCTGGACGCCTGCCTTTGGTGTTTTTCACCAACATGCCGACAAACTCTGGTATGGTGCAGAACCTCATCCACTATGACACTTATTATGGTGACAACGGTGTTGTGCTCACCACTTCTGACAATGCGGAACAAGCTGCGGCAATAGCTAAGGCGCAAGAGATACGCAATAAGTTCGTTGGCGGACTTGTCACCGATGTAAACCAAATACGCGAGCTGATGGGCGCTCCTGAGTCTATCTCGCCTGACCAAGGCACCGTACCCAGCGAGATAGCAGGCGTTGACAAGAATTTCAAGATGCCTCAGGTATGGAAGTCGTCGATCGCCGTAGACTATCAGTTCCCCGTTTCGTTCCCGTTGACACTGTCGGGAGAGTTCACCTACACGAAGAAAATCAACGACGTGATACTTGACAACTACAACATCAAGCCCATTGACGAGACTTGGCAAAGGCTGCAAGGTGCTGACAACCGTTACATCTACCCCAGCGATTACAGGTATTATAACAACTTCAGCAACGCCTGCGTGCTGACCAACACCCACAAGGGCTATGGATGGACGCTCAACTTCACAGCCACAGCCGAACCTGTTAAGAACTTACAGCTGATGGCCGCCTACACTCACACCGTGGTTAAGGAGATGTCGGGCATGCCGGGCAGCAACGCTTCGTCGGCTTGGTCAGGACTTTACACCGTGAACGGCCCCAACAATGTTGAGCTGCAAAACTCTCAGTACGTTATCCCCGACCGCGTGATAGCATCAGCAAGCTACACCTATCACAACGACCACTTCACCTTGTTCTACACAGGCTACCGTCCTCAGGGATACAGTTTTGTTTACGCCGACGACATCAACGGCGACGGAATAAATACCGACCTGATGTACATACCGAAGAACGACGACGAGATACACTTCACAAACGAGGCAGACCGCCAGGCCTTCTGGAACTTCGTAAACCAAGACGACTACCTCAAGAACCACAAGGGCGAGTACGCAGAGGCTTATTCTGCACATGCTCCGTTCGTTCACCGCTTCGACTTCCGTTGGGCTCACGACTTCAACCTGAAGATCGGCAAGACATCAAACAAGCTGCAGCTCAGCGTCGACTTCATGAACATCGGCAACCTGTTCAACTCTAAGTGGGGCGTCGAGAAGAACATGAGCAGCTGCAATAACGGCGCAATCCTCGACCTTGATGAAGTTAAAAACGGAGTACCATACTTCTCGATGGGCAAGGATTCTGACGGAAACTACTATAAACAGACTTGGGAGTTCAACCGCAATTACAGCCAGTGCTGGCAGATGCAGATCGGCGTGAAGTACTATTTCAACTAATGGCTTCACCACATAATTAACAACAAGGACTGAAGGAGTAAGCGGAACGGCGTTCAGGCGTTCTTCTTACTCCTTCTTTCTTTTCGCAAAAACAATGCCGTTATGAGAAAACTCGCAATCATACTATTCCTCCTGGCCGCCCTCTTCGCCCGCGCCGGGCGGCATTATACTGTGATAATCTCTATGGACGGCTTCCGATGGGACTATCCGCTGATGTACGACACGCCATTCCTCGACTCGCTCGGGGCGCGCGGCGTAAGGGCCGTGATGAGGCCGTCGTTCCCCTCGAAGACGTTCCCCAACCACTATACGCTGGCCACGGGCCTCGTGCCAGACCGCCACGGCATAATAGCCAACAGGTTTTACGACGTAAGGTCGGGCCGCACGTTCAGCATCTCCGACCCCGAGACGGCGAAAGACGGCTCCTTCTACGGCGGCGAACCGATATGGCTCACGGCCAAGCGGCAGGGCGTAAAGGTGGGCGTGGTGTACTGGCCGGGGTCCGACGTTGAGATCCGAGGACTGCGCCCCGACTATTGGCAAGACTACGCCAAGACGCCGCGACTGTCGTTTCAGGCGCGCTTGGTGGAGGTGAAGCGGCTGCTCACGCTGCCCGAGAGCGAAAGGCCCGCACTGGTGATGGCCTACTTCGAGCACCCCGACTATCAGGGCCACGACTACGGCCCGGCCTCGCGGGAGACGCGCGAGTCCGTAGAGACGCTCGACCGTCTGCTCCGCCTGCTTTACGACGACCTTAGAAGCCTGCCCTACGGCGCGGACATCAACTTCATAGTGACCTCCGACCACGGCATGGCTTACACCACGCCCGAGCGCACGATACGCCTGGCGGACTACGTGAAGCCCGAATGGTGCGAGCGCGTAATGGCCGACCTGCCCACGCTCATCTTCCCCAAGAAGGGCCGCGAGAAGGACATTATGCGAGCCCTCGAAGGCGCGCCGCACCTCAGGGCGTGGCTGCGCGAGGACGTGCCGGCGCATCTGCAATACGGCGCTAACCGCAACGTGGCGCCCATCGTGGTGCTGCCCGACTTGGGCTGGATAGTCTCCGAGGACGGCCGAGTGAAGCCGGGCAACCACGGCTACGACCCGTCATACGCCGACATGTGCGTGCCCTTCCGCGCCGAGGGGCCCGACTTCAAGCACGGATACGTGAAGACGGACATCTTCCAAAACACCTGCGTCTACCCCACGCTTTGCCGCCTGATAGGCGTGGAGCCTGCCGAGTGTGACGGCGGCGTAGTGGCCGATCTTCTGGCCGAATGACGCTCACATTGTAATAAGCGGCCTTTCGCCCTGCGAAAGGCCGCTTATCGTCTCATAAAAGGTTACCTTTCGCAGCGCGAAAGGTAACCTTTTTCGTTGGCATCCGTAACGCTTTGTGAACCAAATGTTTACAACGCCTCCGCCGGCCCTCCTGTCGGCAAACCACCGTTGGCGGAGAGTTGCCGGCCGATAGATTTGTTTACAAATGTTAATTCGGGGGGGTAAAATGCTAATATTTGTGTTATTAACAAATATTAGCTTTCGGGGGGGGTAATTTTAAGTATTATTACTACATTTGCGACAAATAATCATCGAACTACGGGCGAAAGCAAGCCCATACACCTATTAATATATATAAGAAAAAGGGAATATCGGCCTACTGGCGGCGATTAATTAATATTATCGGTCACGAATAAAAAATAACATAACGGTCACCCCATGAGGTGACTACGCGGACGCTGAGTCCACCTTAGTTTACACGCAAAAAACTAAAGACAAAGAATATGGTTAAGAAAATATTTTTAAGTGTCTTTCTGCTGTTGTCGTCGTATATGGCGATGGCGCAAGACGTGGCTTTGAAGACCAACGCCCTGTATTGGGCCACCACGACGCCCAACCTCGGCATCGAGGCGTCGTTTGCCAAGAAGCATAGTGTGCAGCTCTTTTACGGGCTCAACCCGTGGAAGCAGTCGGGCGGCGACCAGTCGAGCCTGCGCCACTGGGTGCTGATGCCCGAGTACAGGTATTGGTTCTGCCAGAGCATGAACGGCTGGTTCGTAGGTGCCCACCTGATGGGCGGCCAGTTCAACGTGTCGGGCCTCGACATGCCCTTCGGCATGTTCGACGAGCTTAAGACGCGCCGCTACGAAGGCTGGTTCGCAGGCGGCGGCGTTACCGCCGGCTACCAGTGGCCCCTGTCAAAGCACTGGAGCCTTGAGGCCGCCCTCGGCATAGGCTACGACTACATAAAGTACGACAAGTTCCGCTGCGGCAGCTGCGGCGAGAAGCTCAAGTCGGGCCATAAAAACTACTTCGGCCCTACGAAGCTCGCCCTCAGCGTGATGTACGTATTCTAAATGAAAAATGAATAATCCGAAGGTAGAAAAAGTAGAAAAGTAAAAAGGTAGAAAAGTAGAAAAGTAAAAAGGTAAAGCTGCAAGACATATTTTCCTTACTCCTTACTCCTTACTCCTTTACTCCTAAAAAAATATAAGACATGAAACAATACATATTGACATTAGCCTGCCTGATAGGCACAGCCGCCTCAGCCTTCGGCCAGTCGGCGGCACAGAGGCTAGACCGGGGCAGCCGCATGGGGCGCGGAGCCGTCAGCGTGACCGACGTCAGCGTAAACCGCGGCGAGGGCCGCGTCACCGTAGACATGAGCCTCAATCTTGACTCCCTCCGCATGCCCGTCAACGAGCGCATGGTCTACACGCCGCAGCTGCGCACGGCCGCCGGCACGGTAGACATGCCGCAGATAGTGATTAACGGCCGCCGGCAGCAAGTGATGTACCGGCGCGGCGAGACCTCGGGCGTTGCCGCACGCGGCGACGGGGCCACCGTGGTAGGCCGGCGCAACGGCAAGCCGCAGACCGTGAGCTACAGCGCGGCTGTGCCCATAACCGACGGCACCACCGCCTACGACGTGTGGATACGCGAAGACCTGTGCGGCTGCGGCGACAGCCTCGCCATGAACGACTACCTGCTCAGCCGCCGCTCGAAGCCCCTGCTCGTCTACATGCGCCCCGAGGCAAGCCCCAAGCTCGTACACTTAGACAAGACGGCTTACATAGACTACCCCGTAGACCGCACCGAGCTGCACCCCGACTACCGCCGCAACCCCGCTGAGCTGGACAGCATCGTAAGGACCATCAACCAAGTGAAGGCCGACCCTAACTATACGATAAGGAAGATAGACATACACGGCTTCGCCTCGCCCGAAAGTCCCTACGAGCACAACGACTACCTCGCCCGCGAGCGCGCCAAGACGCTTAAGGACTACGTGAGCCGGCTCGTAGACATAGACGCCGGCGTGTTCACCGTGAGCCACACCGCCGAAGACTGGGACGGCCTCGTCAGTTACATCCGCAGCGACCGCTCCAAACTGGCCCACGGCAGCGAGATACTCGACATAATAGCCGACGCGCGCCTTGATCCCGACGCCCGCGAGTGGAAGATAAAGACGGCCTATCCCGACGACTACCGCTACATGCTGCGCACGTGGTACCCCGCGCTGCGCCGCTCTGACTACCACGTGTGGTACACCATACGCCCCTTCACCGTAGACGAGGCCCGCGAGCTGGTAAAGACGCGCCCGCAGCTGCTCTCCGTAGAGGAGATGTATCTCGTGGCCCAGACCTGCGAGCCCGGCTCGCCCGAGTTCAACGAGATAATGGAAGTAGCCGTCCGCATGTTCCCCGACGACCCCACGGCCAACCTCAACGCCGCCTGCACACGTCTTGACACCGGCGACGCCGACGGAGCCAAGCCCTATCTCGACAAGGCAGGCTCTTCGGCCCACGCCCTCAACGCCCGCGCCGCCTACTGGCAGCTGAAGGGCGACGACGCCCGCGCCGCCGAGCTCTACCGCCAGGCTGCGCAGGCCGGACTCGGCGAGGCCGCCACCAACCTCGACAACGTGGAGTGAAAAGGTGAAAAAGTAAAAAGGTAAAAAGGTAAAAAAGTAAAAAGGTAAAGCCTAAGACATATATCCTTTACTCCTTTACTCCTTACTCCCAATAAAAAATCATTTATCAAATATCTGTTTCTTTTAAAAAATTAAACTTTAGACGTATGAAAAAATTCAAGTATTTGCCCTTGGCGTTAGCAGCGCTGGCGCTGGGCGCATGTTCGAGCGACGACATCGCCGTTAGCGAAGGCGGCGGTGCGGGCGTTCCCGCAGGCGAGAAAGGCTACGTGAGCCTCGCGATAAGTCTGCCTACGCAGCCGGCATCCTCAACCCGTGCGGCTGACGGTGGGTCGGTCAATCTTGACGACGGTGATCCCGTGGAGTATGAAGTAAAGGATGCCACGCTGTTGCTGTTTAAGGGTACTAGCGAGAGTGACGCGACTTTCGCAAGCGCGTATGAACTTGACCCGACGGTGTTCGGAAACTATTCCGATGCAGACGACCAAATAACGTCAAGAGGTACGCTCGTGTCTGAAATCACGATGCCTACTATGGCCACAAATGACAAACTCTATGCCCTTGTGATATTGAACAACAACGGACTGGTAACCGTAGGTGAGGGCGGAACTGCCACTGTCGGTTCTACGTCTTTGGCTGGAAAGAATTTCAGCTATTTCACTACGACGGCCCAAAGCGTGGCTGATGCCGGCGATCTTACCGGCAACGGTTTCTTTATGAGCAACGCTCCTCTGTTTAATAAGGCGGGTGGGGCTTCCAACCCCAACGGAGGCACAGTGTCAACTCTTGCCGAGCTTGATAAGACAAAGGTAAAGACCGATGCAAGCGCAGCCGCTTCCGATCCCGCAGGCGATATCTATGTAGAGCGTGCCGTAGCTAAAGTTACCGTTAGCGGTACTCCTACATATTCCGGAGGAAATGAACTTATCACCGGCGTTACCGTAGCAGGCTGGACATTCAACGTTACGAATAAGAAGACTTACTTAGTGCGCAACGTTGCATGCACCCCCAGTTGGTGGAGCTATAATAACGCAGATGCAACGGCTTCTGATAAATACCGCTTCGTAGGTTCGACTGCAGTTGGTCAAAATGTCGGCGAGACTGTAGCTGAAGGTGGGTCGCCGTCAACTTACTACCGCACATATTGGGGTATTGACCCGAACTACGATTCTTATGTCGCAGCCGACTTCGTAGTAAAGGGCGGTCAGGAAATTGCCAACACGGCTTTGATTACCGGAACAAATCCCGGATACTGCGTGGAGAATACCTTCAATACTGCAAACATGCAGGAGCGCCAGTCTACGGCCGTAGTCATCAAGGCTAAACTGACCGTATCCGGTGCTGACACTGATGGCTCGTTCTACACGTTTGGTAAGGACGAGAACAATAATACTTCTACCGTATATAACCTCGCTGGCGTAAAGGCCGAGGTGTTGAGCCGCATCCAAGCATGGGTTGAGGCTAACAAATCAACTTATATCACGAGCGGAACCATCAAGGCTGAAAACTATACAGTAACCCTCTCTAACGAGGAAGAAAATGGTGACAACGCAGGAACTGTAACTGTTAAGTCCGTGGTATATGCCGATGACGAACCCGCAACCATCACGTGGAAGGAGAGCCTTGAAAAGTTTAACACAGCTCTCGCAACACAGGTCGCAGCAATCAACACCTCGCTTACCATTAATTATTATAAGGATGGCTATGCCTACTATGACGTAAGGATCAAGCACTTCGGCAACGGACAGACACCGTGGTCGTCTGACGGAAATATCGGAACAGGTTCATATTCGGGCGAAAATGCCGAAAATGACTATCTCGGTCGTTGGGGCGCGCTGCGCAACAACTGGTACGACATTAACGTCACCAAGATTCTTAACATCGGCTCGCCCGACGTGCCCGATGTAACTGAGAAGTGGGACGACCCGGAGAACTCTTACATCGCCGTAAGAATCAACATCCTCTCTTGGGCTAAGCGCAGTCAAGACGCAGAGCTGTAATCGTATATTTAACTTCGGATCTTTTTAGATCACTATATTATTATTCTCTTTATCGCGGGGCGGACCAAGACTCAACGGCGAAAGCAGCGGCTAAGCTGCTTGGCCGCCCCGCTATTTCAAAATCAACAATTAAACGGCGCGGCTCCGCAATGCCGCAAGATAAAGGCGCAACAACGTTGCGAGACAAGTCTCCCCGACATCGGCGGAGCAACCCCTTAAAGCTGGAAACAACACGCCAAGAAAAAGGCGACTATATATATAATAAGTGAAGAGCGAACAATCCAAATGCAAAGTGACGAAGCGAAGCCGCGAGACATTTGCACTTTACTCCTCTACTCCTGAAAAGAAAATTAAAAAACACAAATATATGAACCGCCTGATAAATAAATGTTATGCCCTGTTGCTGTCGATGCTGGCAGTAAGCATGTTAGGCTCGTGTGACATGATGACCGACGATATGGAAGATTGTCCTTACGGTCTCTACGTCACGTTCAAGTATGATTACAACCTGCAGCGCGCCGACATGTTCAACGACCACGTCGGTTCGGTGACGCTCTACGTGTTCGACGAGTCGGGCAAGCTCGTCAAGACCTACGAGGAGAGCAACGCTGACGGCATGGCGCCGCTGGCAAGTCCGGCTTACGCCATGCACATTACCGACCTGCCTCCCGGCCGCTACCGCCTGCTCGCCCTCGCCGGCCAGCGGCCTTACGCCGAACAGCTCGAGAGCGGGCGCGCCAAGTTCGTGCGCGCGGAGATGACCGCCGGCAGCGACATCACTTCGCTCGACGTAAGTCTTGACAAGCAGCAGCGCGCCGACGGACTTTACGACATCGTGAACAACGGCCTGCCCCTCGACACGCTATGGCACGGCCTGACGGCCGAGCCGGTGCAAGTGTACTGCCCCTACACTTACCACCCCACATACGCCACGGTGTCGCTCGTGCGCGACACGAAGAAGATCAACGTCACCCTGCGCGAGCTTGACGACCCCACGCAGATGGACATCGACGACTACGACCTGCGCATCTACGACCGCAACTCGCACATCCTTTGGGACAACTCGCTCGACGAGACCGACGCCGTAGTGTACACGCCCCACGCCGTGTGGAACACCGACGACCGCACGCCCGCCGTTGACGCCGAGGGCAACCCGCTCGGCGAAGTGGGGCGCATAGGCCACGCCGACTTCATGACCTCGCGCCTCATCTATCATGACGACGCGGCCGACGACGGCAGGCTCGTCATCACCAGCAAGCTCTCGGGCGAAGAGGTGGTAAGGCTCAACCTGCCCGACATCCTCTCGCGCCTCCGTACCAGCGAAGACCGCTACCGCTACACTGAGCAGGAATTTCTCGACCGGGGCTACGACTACCAGCTCGACATCTTCCTGCGCGGCGGTCGCCTCTCTTACGTCAACATCAGCATCAGCGTGCTCAGCTGGAGCAAGCGCATACAGTTTGAGGAACTGTGACGAGAAAGTAAGAAAGGTAAAAGAGTAAAAAGTTAAAGCCTCAATACGTTAGGCTTTAACTTCCGAGCGGTAACTTCTTTAAATTCTTTAAATTCTAAAAACATGAGATACAAGCTAAACATATTGTCAGGAGCGGCCCTATGCCTGTCGTTGGCCATGATGACGGCGGGGTGCAGCATCATGGACGACGATGACCCAGCATGTCCGTCGGCCCAGGGCGGCGATGCCGGCAACGCCTACATCTCCCTGCGCTTCGCCATGCCGTCGGCTCCCCTGACCCGCGCCAACCCCGACGGCGGCGAGACGGGCGACGGGCAAGAAGCAGGGCAGGCGGAGGAAAACAAGATAAGCTCGGCCGTTGCATTCCTCTATAAGGCGGATAATGGCGTTAACAGTCAGGGAACCACGCAGATAGCCAAAGTCATTGAGTTTACGGGGTTGGGCACTCCTGGTGCCGGCAGGGGACAGAATGTGAATGGTCACGATATAGACCAAACATACGTCACTGCTGCCACGGAGGTGGACGGTCTTGAATACGGCGAGTATAACGTAATCGTTGCTGCGAATCTTGCGGAAAACGATGATTCTGGCTGGTGGAAGGATTCAGGCCTGACCCTTGCCGATGTACGTGACCACATCCAGACGCAGGCATGGAACGAAAACACCAGTGGATACTCCCACTTCCTTATGACCTCTGAGAGTGACGCAAAGGTGAAACTGACATCTGAGAACACCTCAAGCGAAACTGCCGCTGAATGTACGGTCGACGTTGAGCGTGTGGCCGCCCGCATAGATTATAAAGCAAAAGCGGAATATCCATGTGAAGATGAAAACTATAAGGGCGGCAAGGTGGAAATCCTCGGCGCGGCGATAGTGAATGATTATAAGGCCGGTAGCTTTTTCCTCAAGCGCGTGTCGACCGCCGTGCCTGCCGTACCTACGGGCGAAAACAGCGTGACTTACTTAGGAAATGAGACTCCCGTACCTGCCGGTGTAGCCACGAATTACGTTATCGACCCGCACACCCGTGATAAGACGTCGGCCAATGTCGGTTCGGCTGCGCAATGGTACGACGCTTATTACACGACTTACTCCGAAGACCCTAACGACTGGGCGGCTTATGTCCAAAGTGGCGATGAAGTCACTGACGACCTCGGTTGGGAGTGGAACCGTATAGGTTACACCCTTGAGAACATCACGCCGAGCGGCGACCAGCATGCCGGCGAGAAATATTACAACACGGGCGTGGTGTTCAAGGCTAAGTTTATTCCGGCTTCGGGTACGGTGAATAATTCGTTTACGAAGTATGGTTATACCGACGGTAAGACTTTTTTTGAGTTGGGTGGACAGCTGTTCGCCACGATGGAAGACATGGTCTACTGGTTTTACGGCGCATCCGGAAGCATCAGTTTTTCCGACGTTCAAAGTACGTTGAACTGTAGTACATGGGGAGATGTGAAAGAGCTTGCCGGGCGGATACCGTCAAACGACCCTTCTGGATACGGCGCTTGGCTCGGCAGGCAGGCGCAAGACAAGGATGACGCAACTGAGCTTAACGACATAGAGAAAGGTTCCCTTTCGTGGAAGCGGTACATGAAGACCGTATGCGGATATTCATTCAGTGCAGACGGCGGCGTAGTTCTTGACGCTACCGATGCTACGGCCGGCGCAGCCGACTTCTCGTCCACTCGTGAGGCTCTTGCCGAGTTCGGAGTACGCACATACGAAGACGCAACCTGCTACTACACGTGGTGGATACTCCACAGCAACGACTTGACCGGCGATACCGACGAAGACAACGGCGTAGAAGGCGTAATGGAGCATGCCGTGGTGCGCAACAATATTTACAAGCTCACGGTCAACAGTGTTTACACGCTCGGCGACGACGTGCCGGGTAGCACGTCGTTAAGGGTTATGGCTACCGTGAACAACTGGGTCTTGCTTCAGCCTGACGAGATAACCTTCGGGCCGACTCAGTAAAGCAGCTATGCAGATGACGGTTAAATGTAGGCATGCCTTTAATTAATCTTAGTTTTAATATTGATGAATATGAATGTTTGCTATAAACATATAATAAGAGTGTTGTTGCCGTGCATACTGCCGATGTTTGCAGTCATATTAGCCTCGTGTTCGGAGGATGTAATCGACGACGACCGTAACGGTTCTTCAACCACGCTGCAGATGAAGGTAGGCACAAGGGCGGACGGCGACGTAGCCGGAGATGCCGGCGAGCCTAATGAGAACATCCATAGTATTTGCGTGTTGCTTGTCAACTCGTCCGGCAATGTGGCATGGAAATATATCGACGATGATTTTTCTGCAGACGCAAGCGCAACGGAATATTTGTCGGAGCCGATAACGGATCTTCCATTCGGCGTGTACGATGTTTACGCCTTTGCGAATTTCGATTATTATACGGCCGACGGAGAACTGTGGAATATCTTAACCGGAATACAAGAGGGTGCGTCGTTTGACAATACTATATTGAGCTTTGTGATAGACGACCCTGCTTCCATGATTGATTTCGATGAAGGTCGGTTTATTCCGATGAGCGGAAAGAATGAAAACTTCAACGTCACAAGCGCGACGCGCATAATCCCCGTAACGCTCGACCGCCTTGTAAGCAAAGTGCTGATTAGCGTAGGTGGTAGCAGCGCGGCCAGCGTTACGCAGTTGGTTTTCGGCGGTTGGGCAGACAAGGTGACATTGTTCGGTGACGGGGCTTTAAGCGGAGAGGCTTATAATGAGAGTAAAACCTTCAGTGCTTCCAATCTTTCAGGAGACGGGACAACTGTCACGGTTGAGCCGTTTTATGTTAACGAAACGTCCGATGGCCATGCGTTTAATGTTAGTCTGACAACTCTTGAGACAACAGCCGGCAAGCCGGAAACGGTTTACAAGGCTACAACGTCACGTGACGAATTGCCTCGCAATAATATATATCCGCTTAATATTACAATCAATGACTGGAAACTGAACATTACCGCGCAATGTTGGGTAAGCCCGATAGGTCATTATCCTGTTCCCGTTAAGGCGGATTTTGAAGAGAATACATATAATATAGAAATTCCGGAGGGAGCGCAGTTTGAGTTTGCTCTTGACGGACTTGACGGTGTAACTGGCAGTACCGCAACTTGGAACATCGACCCGCTTACGACTGCCGGCATCGCCTTTGAGAACGGATACACTAATGGCGAAACGGTGAAGGGCCACGTCACGGCTGCTGCCGGCAACAGCTATACGCTCGGCGTTGCAGCAGAATGGACGGAAACCAATTCGTATCGTCGGGAATATACGGTGACCGTCACCACAACAGATTTGGCCGATGCCGAACTTATGCTTCAGTCACCGTTGCCGCCGCTGACGCGTGCGGTTGAATGGGGAGAAGTACGCAATGTGCTCCCGGAAGTACTTGACGTGCATGTTGAACGATAAAAATGAAAATCATGGATAATGTAAAACAGATATATAAGCCGTTAGTTCTCATGATGCTTGCCTGCATCATGAGCGTACCAGGAAGGGGACAAGTTAAGGGCGACCAATATGAAGTAAGAACAGTTCAACCTGTCACTACATCTGAAGTTACCGAGGCAAAGGTAGTTGATTCTTCTGGTGATAATGGAGAAAATATTTATACAAATGCATCAGACGGGAATTTGGGTTCATATTGGGAGTCTGGTAAGACGGAAGATGGTAGTAATTTGCTTGATGGGGAAAACGATCGAGTATATTTGACTTTTGACTTAGGTGGTAGAAATAAAAATGTTAAATACATAGAGATTATAGCGAGCTATGCTGATCGCCTTCCACGCGAGATAGAAATCGGGCAATCTATAAGTGAAGATGGAGGATATACAAATGTATCTACATATACTAATTCAGAAATTGAAAGCCGAATAGTAATATCGTTAAACGAAGAGATAAATCAAAGATTCGTTCGTCTTTATTTTAAACGCCGTAATGATGATACAAGAGACACAAACGATGACGGCGTTGTTAACGAAAGTGATAAAAACATTGAACTACCGTCAGACGTGAATAGTCTTGCAGATTATCGTCGTATTCGGATATATGAAGTTTCGTTTTATACGGAAGCATTTGGGAATATCAACACAAACGGAATAACTATCAAGCATAAAGCTGCAAAATGGTATGACTTGGCTGCGGACATGAATCATTCGATGGACGATTTCGACAGCAGCGAAGAGACGAAATTCATAAATGCGCAGGAGAACGGACAAACCGTACCAATACAGAATGCGCACACGCTGGTCGATACGCTTTATGTAAAGAAAGGCACGAGTATACGCCTTACCTTACCCGACTGGCTTAGCAACAGTGTAAACAACCGCACTTACCAACGATGGTATAACTTCATGACGGGAACAACGTTTGCAACCGGGCAAACGGGTAACAATGACGTTGTAGACCTGCTTACCCCGGCGACGATAAGTGAGACTTATGGCATGCCTGCCAACGGACGGGGATATAGGTTTGCTAACGGGTATGTAGGCAGCCCGGTTAGCGGAAGACCGCTTTACATCATGAACTTTTATTATCCCGAAGACGGCGAAGATTGGTATCTCGTGGCCTGCGACGTATCGGGATATAATGACTATACCGATACGTTTGAGCGCGGAGAATCCAATCGTTCGACGTTCCTCAATCAAACGAATGAGTCTTTGGAACCGACGCTCTCACACCGCTTTATATACTACATCCATGCCGTAGACGACGTAACTGACGACGCTTACGCCAAGCTGTACCCCGTGGTGGAGAACATCACCATGCCGGCCACGCGCATCCCCAACCACACGCTTGATATGGTAGCGTTGACGAGAGACGCGCGCGGATATGCCGTTAAAGACGGCAATGCAGACTATTTGACTGTAGAAATTTTGAATTCGGGCGACAATCCGAATACTGCGGGAATCGAACTTACCGATGAATCTAAACAATTGAGCGGAGAAGAGCGTGTGATACATTTTACTTATCCGAATCCGAGAAACGACGGGACTCCGAATCCGAGAAACGACGGGACTCGATACGTAGATACCCCGGCAGACGGCAGTGACCCGAAGGCGACCATCGTAGTAAAGAACGGAAATACGGAAGTGGCGCGCTTCAACCTGACTTTCGTTGAGGAGTTCAGGTTGCTGAGCCAGTCGCAGGTGGCCAAACTTGACGATCTTAGGACGCTGGGCGAGCCAATCGACGGCAACCCCTCGTGGGACAACCTGACATACCGCACGCCTTACGCGCTGAACTCAAATACTGATTACGAGCTGCTTACCGAGCTGAACTTCGACTTCAGCGAGGATATAAACGGCGCGAACGGGTTAAACGGATACGTGCAAGACGAGTGTTACCCCTTCCCGTTGCGCTGGACGAGCAGCACGTATGGCTTCTATGACGGCAGCGTGCGCAGCGGTGACTTCGTTGTTGGTTCTCAGCAGTATCCCGAATGGGGATATTACGGAATATTGAATGGCTACGTAGAGTGTCACGACGGCGACTGGGGATGGAGTGACCGTGGAATAGCCAAGCCTGACACGCTTGCCCGGGCAAACAGCAGCGGGGAACCGAACCGTTACCATCTGTATGCCGACGTGTCCGACCGTCCCGGCGTGATAGCCCGTCTGCCTTTCAACGACAAGTTGTGCGACGGCACGGAGCTGTTCGTGACGGCATGGGTGAAGTGTGCCCGAGGCGGTTTCGACAAGGAAAACTCCGGGGCATTGTTTACCATAATGGGAGTGAAAACAGGAGAGGTGGCCGGCCAGAAAACTACGGAGTACGTGCCCATCTACAGGTATCAGACAGGACAGATACCGACGACTTACGCAAATGACGAAGGCGTTGAATTACCCGGTTTTAACCAAAATTCGGAAAGGAGTGATTTTAACTCTCATGTAGCAGGCGCAAGGAACGAATGGATGCAAGTCTATTTCTCGTTTATCAATAAGAACGAAGAGGATTTCGACTTAGGATATGCCCTCCAGATAGACAACAACAGTGCCGGAACCAACGGCGGCGACATATACATCGACGATATACGCATATACAGGGCAACGGTGAACCCGCAGGTGACACAGCTCGAGGCCAATTGCGCCGACGAGCCTGTACGTGTCAACGTTGAATTTAACTGGGACCGTTTGCTTTCAGCGACGGGCAAGACTGAGTATTCCGGACAGACAAATGAAGACGGCGGCGTGATGTTCTGCGTTCTTGACAAGGAAAAATATCTTGAAGCTATAGCTAACCTTGAAGACAAGAGCCAAGACGCCGAGGCCATAAGTTACTCGGCGGTGGAGATGGGCATAACCTCAAATATAGATGTGACTACCACCAACGACGCGCACACAATGGAGCTGCACTATAATCTGCAGTATTCAGCCAATAAGGATTATACCCCCGGAGGCGATGACGCGTTGCCCGTAAATGTTAATGATACATGGTATTTCCGCGTGGATGCCGAAGCTGAGAACGACGGCGATCGCAGCCTTATGGCCGACTTCTATTCAACGGTGCAGGCCAACCGCACATATATAATGTTAGTGGCCAATCCCGAAACGTCGCCAGATGCCCTAGATTGGGTTGAACGGTTCGAGGGAGTATATGCCGACGAATGCGGCATAAGGTCGGAGTTCCGCGTGGTGCCTCAGAATATGATTAGGGTCAACGGCGAGATAATACAGCCCAACACGGACTTCTGCGAGGGGCAGACGTATAACTTCACCGCCGAACTGCGTGTGCCTCAGACTGATGAAAAAGGCGAAACAGTGAAAGACCCCGAGACGGGTCAAATACAGTATGAGGCATTGGCCGAGGATGTGTATTTTGACTGGTTCTTTGGCGACAACGATGAGTTTACGTCCGTAAATGCTACTTATAATGAGTCGTTGGAAAACGCGTTGGAACAATTCCGCGTAGTTTATCCCGACGCTGAGAGCGTTGACGAGACTCTTACACCGGCTGCGGGCAATTTCACTCAGGAGATGTTCAATTTGATTAAGTATTACTCCGAAGAAGCTGAAGGCAACGCAGGAGGCCAGCACGCCCATCCGCTTGTGCTGCACCAGCAGTCAATCAACATAACATTGTTTGAGCCGGGACTTGAGCTGGTAGCTAAACCGATACATGTAACGCTTGAGGGTGAAGGTGATGAAGGCTTAGACAGCTTGGTTTGTACGAAACATATATGGCTCACGCTTAACGTGAGCCATGCCGCACCGCAGGTAAAGCCCGGCTTTGCCGTGGTAAATTATCCTGAAAACGAAAGAGGAGCTTACGAGCTTGACCCCTGTCTGCGCATAGGATTGAAACAGATAAAAAGCATAAAAGTAGGTAATGACGGCAACCATTCGCTTACGGTGGATTTGCGTTACGCAAAGTTCAGCGGCGTAGACGGCGGAGCCGACAATCTGAAACTTGCGAAAGACGCTGAGGGCAACGATCTCGACGGACTTTACCTTGTAAGCACCGACGATCCCGAATACGACGGATATTTCGCCGACGGCAACACTTTCGACCAATACGCATTGCCGGTAGGCACGGTGTCTGCATTCTCGGCTTATTCATCGAATCAGGGCTCAAGCGAGCAAAACAAGATGACGCTACAGTTTAATCTCGACGAGCAGCCCCTTGCCGACGGCGGCAAGTTTACGTTCAAGCCGAAAGAGGGCTATACGTATAACTTGGCCGTACATTTTGAGGAATATGACGGTAACGAGAAGACCACGGCGTGCCCGGGTCACTTTGTCATGCCGATAAAGGTTGTGCCGGAATACGTGAAATGGGACGGCGACGGCAGCAGCAACTGGAACAACGACGCGAATTGGAAACGCTTGGAGTCAGGCGAAGTGAAAAAGACGGGCTACAGTGCCGATGAATACTTCGCCGACGGGACCAACACGCGCAAGGAAGGCTTCGTGCCGATGCTGTTCACTAAGGTGCTGATGCCGGCAAATAGCCAGGCTTATCTGTATAAGGCCGGTTTTAGTGGCGGAACCGAGTGGGTGACCGAAGAGGACAATCGACCTGCGGCGATAACCCAAGACCCGACGGCCAACATACAGTATGACCTCATGGCATACGGAAATGAAGACCAATACGGCAAGACGACAACGTTGGGCGACATTGTAACACAGCGTTACAGGGTCAACGTCTGCGACCAAATCCATTTCGAGCCGGGTGCTGAGATGCTTCGTGCCGAGTATCTGCTGTACAACCGTGCTTGGACTGACGTTGAAGTGAAGACTGACACTTGGTCGCTTGTCAGCACCCCGCTATGCGACGTTTATTCGGGAGATTGGTACACACAGAATACCGGTCGTCAAGCTACCGAGTATTTTAAGCCTATTACGTTTACGGGAACCACAGTTGCGTATGACCGTCTTAAGCCGGCTGTTTACCAGCGTAGCTGGAGCGACGGGGCGACCATCATCGAGACCGGAGACAGTAAGACTCCCGTGTCGTTCAGTCCGCTGTGGAGCGCGGCTTACAACGACGTTTCCGTAGAGTATGCTTACGGCGCAGGCTATTCTATAAAACCAACTAAGGTGGATGTGGCGGATGCGTTGTTCCGTTTCCCTAAGGAAGATAAGGAAGATAAGGAAGATGAAAAATACCCAGTATCGACCGGTGGCATTGATCGTACGGACAATGGTGTGCTTGCCGCAAGCCAGCTGGTGGTGAGGAATCCTGATTACGCAAAACATGAGGAGAAAACTGGGTTTGCCGTGACTTTGACTCCTGCGGTTGAGGAAAGCAACGGTAATGCCACTCGTTTTTACATAGTAGGCAACCCGTTTACGTCAAACCTCGACCTTGAAGAGTTTTTCAGAGTGAATACCAATTTGGAAAAAAAGTACTGGAAGATTGGACCTGACGGCCCTGTGGTAGGTGCTGCCGACCAAGAAGGCAACTGGATAAGCACAGGCTTGGGCGTGCTTGCTCCGTATCAGGCTATGTTCGTGCAGGGTGCAGCCGGAGACGAGAGCGGTACCGTTCAGTTTACCAGCGATATGGAGAAGTTGACAGTGATGCCTGATGACGGCGGAGCTGACGAATCTGCACCCGCTCCTGCCATGATGGTTAAGGCTCGTGGCGAGCGCGGCGCAAGCACTGCGGCACTGGCGTTCTGCAGCACGGCAGACAACGATTATGCCGACGTTGAAGACGCTCAACTCATGACTGACATCGCAGGCAACGGCGGCGGCGAGCCTTACGTCTACACCGTGGCGGGCGACGTGGCCGCGAGCGTCAACAGGGTGAAGAACACGGGGCAGGTGCCTTTGGGGCTCTTCGCCGGTGACGGCGACGTGACGCAGCTGACGTTCACGGGCGTGGGCGCGCTGGCCGAGCCGACGCTATATGACACCGAGACCGACACGGAGACGCCACTGACAGAGGGCTTCACGCTGAGCGTCAGCGGGCCGTCGCACGGCCGTTACTTTATCCGCGCCAAAGGGTCGGGTGCCACGGGTATAGCCGACGTGACGGCTGACGGTGCCGACGGCGGTGTGAGCGTCTATTCGCCCGAGAAGGGCACGGTGGTAGTGTCGTCAGGGGCAGGGATAACCGCCGTTGACGTATATTCCGTGGGCGGCGCGCTGACGGCCAGTGAGCGCGGCGTGGACTCGACGGCTTGCACTGTTTGCGGCGTTGACAGCGGGGTGGCGATAGTGCGTGTGACAACGCAGGCCGGCACAGTGACAAGGAAAATCACCGTAAAATAACGCTGTAATTTGATTGGTTGGATTGTCGGAGTGAGGAAAGGCGTGTATGGCGCCTTTCCTCTTTTTTATGATTAGCGGCCTTTCACAGGGCGAAAGGCCGCTAATTGTCGCATAAAAGGTTACCTTTCGCACGGCGAAAGGTAACCTTTTATCCTAATCGTAACCCGGATGCAATCGTTTGATAATCTTGATGTTGTTAATTTGCAGAAACAAGCGTGGAAGGGCTGGGAGGTCTGGGAGAGCTGGTAGGACCGGGAAACAGCCTTGTTTGCTTGTCTGCTTAAAACTTAAAAAGATATGATTGGAATATTCAACGACTGTTATCCTCCGGTGATCGACGGTGTGTCGGTGACGGTGCAGAACTATGCGCGGTGGCTTAACCGCAAGTGCAACGACGTGTGCGTGGTAACGCCGTCGGTGCCGGGTGCCGTGTATGACGACGACTTCCCGGTGTACGATTACTTTTCGGTGCCGATACCCATGCGCAGGCCTTACCGCATGGGCATGCCGATGGTTGACAGGGCCTTTCTCGCACGCCTGGGCAAGACCGACTTCTCCATTGTGCATGCTCATAGCCCGTTCTCGTCGGGACGGCTGGCACTGAGGCTGGCGCGGCAGAGGGGCGTGCCCGTGGTGGCTACGTTCCACTCGAAATATCGTGCCGACTTCGAGCGCGTGATACCCAACAAGGCCGTGGTTGATTATCTGGTAAGGGGCATCGTTGACTTTTACGCTGCGGCCGACGAGGTGTGGATACCTCAGGCAGGCGTGGAGGAGACGCTGCGCGAATACGGATACAAGGGCAGGGTGGAGGTGGTAGACAACGGCAACGACTTCGCCACGAGCGCCGACGTCGCGCCGCTGCGCGCCGAGGGCCGGGCCATGCTCGGGCTGCCCGAGGACGAGCCGATGCTGCTCTTCGTGGGTCAGCATATCTACGAGAAGAATCCCCACCGCATAATCCGCGCGCTGGCGCGTCTGCGCGACCGCCGCTGGCACATGTACTTCGCAGGCACGGGCTACGCCGCCGACGAGCTGCGGAGGCTCGTCAGGTCGAAAGGACTTGACGGCAGGATAACGTTCATGGGGCAGGTGGCCGACAGGGAGAGGCTGAAGCGGTGCTACGCGGCGGCCGACTTGTTCGTGTTTCCCTCGCTTTACGACAACGCGCCGCTCGTGGTGCGCGAGGCGGCGGCCATGCAGACGCCTGCGCTGCTGGCCGAAGGCTCCACGGCGGCGGGCGTGGTGGTCGACGGAATCAACGGCTTCACCTGCCGCGCCGACGAGCGTTCGATAGCCGACAGGCTGCTCTCGCTGCTCTCGCGCCGCGACTTGCTTGCCGCCGCAGGCACCAACGCCCGCATGACGCTGGCGAGGCCGTGGAGCGACGTGGCCGACGAGGTGTACGACCGCTACATGCACCTCATAGCGAGGCGCAGCCGAAGCGAGGGGGCGGCGTAATATGTGACGGTTTGTTACGGATTAGGCTCATTGGCCTAATCGTCGAAGAATCAAAGATAAAGCAGGCTCTCGTTACCCATGTTGAAGAGCAGGTCGAGTATGCTCAGGTTGGGCGTGAAGCCGTGCTTGCGCTCGAACACCTGGTAATAGCGTTGCGGACGGAAGTCGGGGTCGGGCAGGGGATGCTTGGGGCGGATGGCGTCGCGGAAGTCGGCGGTATCGGCCAGGCGAGGGTCGTCGGCAGCGACGTATTCGGCCGTAGGCTCCACGCGCGGCTCCAGCCCTATCAGGCTGCACACGGTGGCGCATGTCTCCATGTTGAAGTCGTAGAGAAACGTCCATCGCTTCTCGAAAAACGGCCGCAGGTCGTCAGCGTAATACTCGAAGAACGGCGACTCGCCGTAGGCGCTCATGATGGCGTTCCAGTGCAGCCGGCGCCAGTTGCCGTGGTCGCTTATGCGCACGTCTTTCATCAGGCACTTGGCCGTTGCGCCACTGTCGGCCGTGTTGCGCTCTACGGGCACCGTGAGCGCCTGCGTGCCTGAGGTGGCGGCTATCAGGCAGCGGTTGCGGTAAGTCTGCTTTATGAAGCTGTCGTGCGCCTCTACGAGCACTCTGTCGTACCTGTAAAGTTTCTGGTACCATTGTATCGGGCCGAAATACGCCGATGAGAGTAATGCTTGGGTCATGTTTTGCGGTTATGGGGTTATGCGGTTGTTGGGTTTTGCGGTTATGCGGTTGTTGGGTTTTGCGGTTTTACGGTTGTTTGGGCTTTTGGGTTTATTCGAGCCCGCTGAAGCGTATTTCCTTGCGTCCGTAGAGCCTGACGGCTACCTTGCCGATGACGCACGTCTCGGGCACGAAGCCGAAGCGGCGTGAGCCGTCGGCGTCGTCGGGGTTGCTTGAGCTGAACCAGTAATAGTCTATCGTGAACGTGGCGTAGTCGGTCTGTCGGCCGTCTGCGTAGAGCTTGCCGTTGCGCACGCAAGCCCTTCGGCCTTCGTAGTTGTTGTAAAGAAAGGCTAACAGCCTCATGTTAGCCTCTGTCACGCGGATCATGGTGCGCTTGCCGGGCACGGTAAGCGCCGTACCGCCTATTTGTACGGTGTCGCCAGGCACGCCCGTGCAGTAGTATGCCATGACCTTGCGCCGTGCCGGCGGCCGCAGCGTGTCGGCCGGATCGTTGAACACTACGAGGTCGCCCCTCTCCACGGGCGCGCCAAGCCACCGTGCGTACCTGAACGTGGGGCTGCCTCCCGTGCGCAGGCCGTAGCTCCACCTGTTCACCAGCACACGGTCGCCCTCGGCCAAGCGCGGCTCGAGCACCCGGCCGCGTACCGTATATACGGTGAGCGTCAAGGCGCGGAAAGCCAACATCAACAAGGTTGTGACTATCAACGCCCTCATGAACTTGAGCGCGTTCTTCATATTTCTTCTAATTAAGAATTAAGAGTTAAGAATTAAGAAAATCAGCCTTATCGCCGTGAATGTTTGCCTTAGATCAGACGGTTGTAATCTTAATACTGACCGTCTACGCAATTTTTCTTAATCCTTAGCTCTTAATTCTTAACTTATTATTTTATGTTGTCAACCATCTTAAACAGCCTGCTCCAGCGTATGCCCGAAAGGCCGCGGCGGTCAGGGTCGCTGCTCCACCAGATGAATATGGGCTTGCCTACGATGTGGTCTTCGGGCACGAAGCCCCAGTAGCGGCTGTCGGCCGAGTTGTGGCGGTTGTCGCCCATCATCCAGTAGTAGTCCATCTTGAACGTGTACCGGTCGGTCTGCTTGCCGTTGATGTATATCTTGCCGTCGCGCACCTGGAGGTCGTTCTCCTCGTAGACGCGTATCGGACGCTCGTAGACGGCGATGTTGTCCATCGTGAGCTTCACCGTGGCGCCCTTCTTGGGTATCCATACGGGGCCGTAGTTGTCGCGCGTCCAGCCCGTGTTGGCGTTCAGCGGATAGATGTCTCCGGTCATAGAGTCGGTGTTCAGCGTTATGCTTTTCACTATGTCCTTGCGCGCCTTCAGCGCGTCGACGGCGCGCTTGGTGAGCGGCATGTATCCGCTTTGGTTGAGGCTGGTAAGGTCTTCCATGCTTATGCCTAGGTCTTTCATCATGTCGTCGGGTATCGGCTGCACGAGTTCCACGCGGTAAGTGTACTGCACGTTGTCAGGCTCCTTGTTGGGTTTGCCGTCAAGATAGATTATGCGGTCTTTTATTTGGAGAGTTTGTCCGGGCAGGCCTACGCAGCGTTTCACGTAGTTCTCGCGCCTGTCCACGGGTCTCGTCATTATGTGTCCGTAGGTCTGCGGGTTCTCTAAGATGTACTGCCGGCCTACGTCGTAAATCATCTCATACCAGTCGCGCTGCTCCTGCGGCGTCATCTTCGACATGTCGGGGCGGCCGTTTACCAGCTGGCTGCCGAAGGAGTAGCACATCTGGTAATAGTCGGCGGCTTGGTATTGCTCGTTGCTTACGAGGGTGTCACCGGCCGGATAGTTGAATACTACGATGTCGTTGACTTTCACTTGCCCCAGGCCTTTCACCCTACGGTAGTCCCACTGCGGCCATTCCAAGTACGACTTGCAGCCTATCACGGGCAGCGTGTGCTGCGTGAGTGGCATGGTAAGCGGTGTCTCGGGTATGCGTGGACCGTAGCTCACCTTGCTTACGAAGAGGTAGTCGCCCGTGAGCAGCGACTTTTCGAGCGACGACGAGGGAATGACGTAGTTTTGGAAGAAGAACAGGTTGATGAAATAAACGGCCACGAGGGCGAACACTATGGCGTCAACCCACGACATGACGAAGCGCACGGGCTGCTCGGAGTCTTTCCACCACTGCCAGCGTATCTTCTTAGTTATGTAGACGTCGAATATGAACGGCACCACCAGTAGTCCCCACCAGCTCTTCACCCAGAGCAGGAAGGCGAGGTATAAGACAATGACCGTGATGCATTTGGCCCATTGCTTCTTCATGTTGAGGTTTTTCCTTTGCTTTTGTTCCATTGTCGGTGTGTATGGATGTGCGCTCAGGCGGCTCCTTAGCGTGGGCCGGCTGCGGCGCTTGCTTTCAGAACTTGAACATGTCGCTTATCGTGAGCAGGCCGTCGTGCGTGGCCGTGAACTCTGCCGCGAGCACTGCTCCGAGGGCGAAACCCTTGCGCGAGTGTGCGTCGTGGGTTATTGTGATGCGGTCGGCCTCAGAGTCGTATGTCACGGTGTGTATGCCCGGCACTTCGTCGCGGCGTATGCTGTTGATGGCTATCTCGTCGTCGGCGCATTTGCTGCTGCCCGTAAGCGAGCCGTCGGGCGAGAGCAGCGTGCCCTTTACCCACTTGTCCTTGCGGTCGAGGTTGTCTATGATGTCTTCGGCCAGTGTTATGGCCGTGCCGCTCGGGGCGTCGAGCTTGTGCACGTGGTGGGTCTCTTCCATTGAGACCGAATACTGCGGGAAGCCGTTCATTATCTTGGCCAAATAGCGGTTGACGGCCGAGAATATGGCTACGCCCACGCTGAAGTTAGAGGCCCAGAAGAGCGTGTGGCCGCCCTCGGAGCATAGGCGGCGCACGTCGTCGCCGTGGTCTTTCATCCATCCCGTGGAGCCTGACACCACCTTGACTCCTTTGGCGAAGGCTTTGAGGTAGTTGCCGTAAGCCGCCGTCGGACTGGTGAACTCTATCGCCACGTCGGCCGAGGCGAACGCTTCCGAGTCGAACTCCTGCTGGTTGTCCTTGTCGATTATGCTTACGATTTCGTGGCCGCGGGCGCGGGCTATCTGCTCAATCATCTTGCCCATCTTGCCGTAGCCGATGATAGCTATTTTCATTTGTCGGTGTATTTTGAATCAGGGTACAAAGATAATGTAAATATTTGAGTAACGGGAACGAAAAGATTTAAAAGTAATTAACGCCCCTCGTCCTGCGCCCCGACGGGCCTTGCCGTTACTTGCGCCTGAGGTATTCGTAGCCTATGCGGCATCTCAGGCAGTCTTTCCTGTCGCAGTAGGCCGTCTTGAGCTGTATCAGGGCCTGGCTGTCGCCGGCGTTGTCGGCCTTAAGGCCGCACTCGCGCCACAGGCGCACGATGTGGTTGTCTTCGGCCTTGAGCTGGGCGAGGATGTCGAAGGCGCGGTCGCACATGGCGTCGTCGCGGCGGTGGCGGCCGTAGGCGAAGAGCACGGGAGCGGCCGTATTAATTATAATAAGGTCGAGCGAGGCTGCCGAGAGGCTTTTGGCCGACCTGGAGCTTGCGCGGCCGAAGGTGTAGTGGGTCTGCCAATACTCCGTGGCCGACGTTCCGAGCAGCTGTCTCATGCGCTCGGCCGTGTCGCACTCGGCCAGCCGGCTCAGGTCTGCCCGGCACGAGTGGTAGAGCGCGGCGAGCTGCGAGAGCCTCACGTAGGGGAAGTTTTGAGGGCGCATGCGCATGAATTTCCACGCCCCGGCGTCTATCGGCTTGAGCCCGAACTTGTGGGCGAGGTAGAGGTACTCGTGCCGCAGGCGGTCGAAGTAGGCATCGCTCTCGGCCTCGGCGCGCCGCCGCTCGGGTATGGCCGCAGGATCGAGCAGCCCGGCCTGGCCCATGAACACGGCCTCTATCTGGAAGAGGTCGTCGCGGTGGCGGGCCAAGCCTTGTAGCGGTATGCTCATGGCCCAACGCTCGAAGGCGTCGCCGTTGACTCCGAAACCGTAGTTGCGGGCCATAGTGACGAACAGCGCCGACTCCCACGAGCCGCCGCAAAGCTCCACGCGGCGCATGATGGCTTCGGTCTTACGCTCGAGCCGCTCGGTGAGCAGGCGGCTCATCCAGCCGTGCACGGTCAGCCTCGCAAGCCCCGGTATCACGGCGTAGCACGGCGGATACCTGTCGGCCGTGAGCAGGGCCTCGTAGTTGTCGGCCACGCTTGGCGGCACGGCCATCCTCACTTGGGGCACTCGTCGGCCGTCGGCCGTGGTTACTTCGGCGTCTACGTCTCCGGCCACGTGGAGCACCACGTTGTCGTAGGCCTTGTCGCGGTCGTGTCCGTGGGTGTGCCATGCCGACGAGCGTTCGTGTATCTCCACGTTGCCTATCCACACCGTGCCGCCGATTTTCACCTTCGCGTTGAAGAAGTCGGGACCCGCGTCGGCGTTTTGCAGGCCCGTGTCTATCACCTCGACTTCCGCCCCGTCTTCGGTCTTAAGCCCGCTAAGGGGAAACAGCTTATGCTTCCAGACGTATTGTAATAGGGATTCCATTTTTTAGAAGTTAGAGAAGTTATCGCTCGCTGCGCTCGGCTCAAGAAGTTAAAGCCGCGTGCCTTGTCGTTATCAACTCGTTTGCTCGTCAACTCGTCACTTGTCTGCTATTAGTTTGCAAAGCTACAAAAAAATCCCGGACGCCGAGTAGTGCGTCCGGGATTTCTTAGTAACTGACAAGTGTCTTTATTACTTACTTGTTCATAACCTTAACCGTCGTTCCGTCGGTCTTGCGTACTACGTAGATGCCCTTAGCGTCCATTGAGCTTACGCGGCGGCCGTCGATGGTGTAGATGGCCTTCACGCCGTTCACGGTGGTAGCCTCGGCCTTGTCGATGCCGGTGGTCACACCTTTCACGAGCACTGTGTAGGTGTTGGTCTTCAGGTAGTCGTTAGAGGTTACCTTAACCGTAACCTGCGCGCCGCCTTCAACGCTCTCTATCGTAGTGTTGATGAGCGCGCCCTCTCCGTCGGCCTCGGCCGTGATGTCGTCAAGAGAGATTTCGCCGCTTACGCCGTCAAGCTCGTAGGCAGTCTTGCCTGCCTCGAGGGCTATGTCGGTGCCCTTGATGTTGAGTGCGGTCAGGTTGTTGTTGTATATCAGCTCGATGTCGTCTACGTTGAGCTGGTCGGGATTGGCGGCATCAGAGCTGCCTACGCCCGGCTGCGCGTTGGTAGATATTGTCACGAGCAGTGCCTGCGGCTCGGCGTTGTTGGCCGAGAAGTCAGCGTAGTTGAACGGTATCACCACGCGCTGCCATGCCGCGCCGTTGCTCTCTATGGCGTTGTTGCCTGCCTTAGCCACTACGTTTGCTGCGATAGAGTCGCCCGGGTCCTGATAGTATCCGCCGTTGGTGAGTATCGCGCTGATCGTAGCGTACTTGTATTCCTCCTGTTCCTGTCCCTGCTGGTATTTCACCCATACGGCCAGCGAGTCGGGGCGGCCGTTGATTACGGTGTAGAACGGGTCGCCGTTGCCGTCAACGTCTTCGCTCTCCATGTTGATGAAGGCGCAGTTGGCCGGGTCGGTGGCCGTAAGCGAGCCTGCCTGCATGCGGCCGGTGGTCATAGTGCCGTTGGCCGGCTGGAAGCCCAAAACCATGGCCGACTTGAGCAACACGCTCTTAGTGCCGGTAGAGCCGGGGCGCACGTCTTCAGAGATGGAGGTGCTGCCGTTATACAGGGCGAGCTTGGTGAGCATGGCCATAGAGCCTGCGGCTACGCCGCTGTTGAACGAGTGCCATGCGTTGGGCTCGTCGCTCGAATATGATGTTTCACCGTCTACGTAGGTAGCCGTGTGGAAATTCTCGAAGCCTGAGTTCTTTATCTGGTATGTGCCTTCGCCGAACACTACGTCAACGCCGCCGAAGCCGTCGATGGTTATCACGGCGTAGAGCTTGTCGCCGCTGATGTCGGCGCGGAGCGATACGGGCACGTCGCCGAGCATCGGGCCCATCCACATCTGCACGTCGGGGTCGTCGCCTTCGGTTATCTTGATCACCTGGTCGGCTGCGAGCGTCGTCATACCGCTCTTTTCGGTAGCGTCAACGTCGGCAAGCACGATGTTGCCTATGCCGCCCAGCCCGGCCAACTGGAAGTTGTTGAGGCTCAGGGTGTATTTGCCGTTGTCTTGTGCGTCTACGCTGATCGTCGTCTCTTGGTTGCCGATGGGCATACCTCCGAGAGATACCGACAGACGGTCGGTGTAGTCGGTGGCGCCGGCCGTCAATGCCATGAGGGCCAATGCTGAAAGGGTAATGATTTTCTTCATCTTTTTACTGTTTTTGTTTTACTTAAGTTTCTCTGTTTATAATTTGTAGGAAATACCTATTGTTCCGTAAACCGGGTAGAGGTCTTGCTCTAAGACGTCGAAGCCGCTGTGGAATATCTCGGTGAAGCCCCACGTCACGTCGACGAAGGCTCCCCACTGCTTGTAGAAGCGCCAGTCGGCACCCACCATCATGCCGAACTGCCACGAGCGCATGTCGTCTGAGAAGTCGTAAGAGCCGCGGCTGCCCTCGTCGGAGCCTACCTCGACTTTCGGTCCCGTGGGGTCGCCCACGCGTATGTAGCCGTCGTAGGCATAGCCCGTGAACTTGGGCGACTTTATGTATGAGAAGTACGGGCCTGCGTGCACGCTCCACTTGTCGTCTATCGAGTAGGTGGCCAGCAGGGGCAGCGTGAGCATCCACTGCTCCACGTCGATGGCCACGCCGCCCGTGAAGTTGCCCTCCAGTCGCTGTCCGCCCTGTATCATGGCCATGTGGTAGTTCTTCACTCGGGCGTCTACGTCCATGCCCTTGTTCTCAAGGTAGAGGCCGGAGGAGAGGCCCCAGTGGTCGGTGATGGCGCGATGCAGGCCGAGGCCGAGCGTGAAGTTGGCCGTAGGCTTGTAGCTCTCCATGCTCCTTATGGTGGCGGGCATGCCCATGGGGGCCGTGCCGCCTATGCCGTAGCCGAAGCGCAGGTAGTAGGTCATGTTGTCGAACAGATGGAACGTGAACGCTCCCGCCTGCACGGCCGTTACGGCCGCTATGATCAGTGTAAGTATCGTTTTCCTCATGGTTGTCAGTTTGTTTCGGCGCATATCACTTTTACCTCGTCAATGTAGAGCGTGCTGCCTATGGCTCCCTTGAACGAGGCTCCCTCGATGCTCGAGGTGAACACTACGGCCAGGTTATAGCCGCGCTCGGCCAGCAGCTCGGGGTCTATGGGCTCGCGGTAGTCGAAGCTGATGCTGAACTCCGTCCACCCTTCGGTGTCGGCCACTTCGGGCACTCGGGCCAGCGCCACTATTTGGGGACTTGTCAGCACGTCGTCGCCGTGCAGCACGAAGGCGTCGCCCCTGTCGTCGTGGTTGCGGTAGAGCACGGCGTAAATGTCGCCGCGGTCGTGGCTGCCGGGGATCTCGTTTACGTCGCCGTCAACGCAGGTGCCGGCCGACTTATACT
This sequence comes from uncultured Prevotella sp., assembly GCA_944319945.1. Taxonomy (GTDB): domain Bacteria; phylum Bacteroidota; class Bacteroidia; order Bacteroidales; family Bacteroidaceae; genus Prevotella. The sequence continues at coordinate 9,546 of CALUFN010000009.1, read as the reverse complement.
TGTACCAGCCCGTGAAGAGCAGCGGCTCGCGGTCGAACGGGCGGCCGAACAGCGTGGCCCTCATCGCGCCCTCCACTCCTCCGGAGATGGCCGGGGTAACGTCGAACGAGCCTATGAACAGGTTGCCGGCGGCGAGGCCCATGTGGAGCAGCTTGCCGAACATGCCCGTGCTCTTGGTCTCGAGCTTCACGGCCGAGCCGCTATGTCCGTCGGCCACCGGCGTAGAGGGGAACTCGTCGGGCTTGGCGCTGCCCATGCTTATGGCGAAGCCGGGGTTGCCCGTGGCCCAGTTGCCCATCCATTCGCCCGTGCTTGAGAGGTCGCTCCACTCGTAGTGGCGGCCGTTGTCGGTCAGGCGGTAGTTCTCGAAGTCGTATTCGCTCACCGGATACACGGCCTTGAACGACACGTTGTAAGCGCGCTGCCATTGTCCGTCTTGCGACGTCACGGTGTAGACCACGGCGCGGCCTCCGCTGAAGTCGTGCACCGAGCCGCTCGCCGGCTCTACGGTGGCCCCCTCGGTGAGGTTGAATACCGGTGCCATGGCCGATACGTCCACACCTTCCTTTATCTCGAATACGATGTCGTCGGCGTCGGAGAGCACGTTGACGAGAGTGTCGCTCGCCGCGAAGAATATTTCGGTCGGGTCGTCCGCATGGACGTAAGCCTGCTCGATGTCGCATTCGGCGTTGAGCGGTTCGTCCTTGAAACATGACGTAAGCGAACCGCAGATGATTGCGCCGAGCAGCAGGTTCTGTACTTTCATATATATATATATTATGTAATGAAATAGGCTGCAAAAATAGTTTAAAAAACGCTCACTTCCAAATTTTTTTAAGACAACCGCACTTTTTTTACAAAACTTTTACTGCCTGAAAGTTTTTCTCCCTTTCGCCGCCCGGCCCTGCGCCTTCGGCAGCGGGCGTCGCCGTAGGCCACCTTTCGCAGGGCGAAAGGTAGCCTTTTGCAACGTAAAAGCTATCCTTTCGGGCCGCAATAAGCCGCCTTTTGCAAGGTAAAAGGTGGCATGTTGCGAAGTGCTTGAATATCAGTAGGTTGTAAGGCTGTTGCTGCTTTTCGGTTATGAGGCATTACGGTTCCACGCAACCTCATAACCGAAAAGCCTCATAACCGAAAGACCGTCAAACCCCATAACCGGAAAAATTTTCCTTGTCCGTTCCGCTTATTCAATCATTATTACTAATTTTGCATTCCGTAATAAGTCATTACGTATATGGGAATAATCAGATTCGTAAAGCAATGGACGCTGCCCTGCGCCATGGTCTTCGGCGCATGCGTCTACCTGTTGTTCGCCGAGGTGCCCCTGCTCGAGCCGGTGGGCCGCACGCTGGGCCCCTACGCCCTCGACACCCTGCCGCCGCTCATCTTCCTTACGCTCTACGCCACGTTCTGCAAGATACGCCTGCACGACCTGCGCCTGCACACGTGGCACGTGTGGCTGCAGGTGGTGCGCGTGGCCGTGGCCGCCCTGCTGGTGCTCGCCGCCAAGAGCACCCCGGGCCACGACGCGAGCCTCGTCATCGAGGGAGCCTTCGCCTGCGTGATATGCCCCACGGCGTCGGCCGCCGCCGTGGTGACCGACAAGCTCGGCGGCGACGTGGCCTCGATGACCGTCTACACGCTGATAGACAACGGCGTGACGGCCCTGCTCGTGCCCCTCTTCTTCCCGATGCTCGAGCGCCACGCCGGCTTCGACTTCGCCGCGTCGTTCGGCGCCATACTCCAGCGCACTATGGTGCTGCTCGTGCTGCCCTTCATAGCCGCTGCGGCCACGCGCCGCTGGCTGCCCGCCGCGGCCAAGAGGATAAAGGAGATGAAAAACCTGGCCTTCTACCTCTGGGCCGTCAACCTCTCGATAGTGATGGGCCTCACCCTGCACAACATCTTCACCGCCTCAGTGCCGGCCGCCGTGATGGCCGGGCTCGTGGCCGTGCCGATAGCCGTCACCCTGCTGCTCTTCGGCATAGGCAAGGCCGTGGGCCGGCGCTACGGCGACAGCGTGACCGGCGGACAGGCCCTCGGCCAAAAGAACACGGGCGTGGGCATCTGGCTCACCATGACCTACCTCAACCCCGTTGCCGCGATAGCTCCCTGCGCCTACGTGGTGTGGCAGAACACGCTCAACTCCTGGCAGCTGTGGTGTAAGGACAAGTACGGCAAGCTGAAGTGGTGAGGCCTACGCCGTGCGGCCGGCTTCATGCATATAGTGTTGGTTTGGGCCGGGTCGGCTTTTGCATCAATTATCTGCAAAAGCATGATGATTCTTGCACGGAATAAATGCACTATCTTTTGCCGAAGCAAAACTCCATCGGCATGAGACTTTTGGTTTTTCCTTCAAATAAGCGCGTTTTATTGCCGACATCGGCAATAAAACGCGCTTATTTGAATGTGGAAGTAATATAAAAGAAAAAGTCCTTGAGCGTTGAAACTCAAGGACTTATGCGTTAGCTTTGTGGAGCTGGAGGTTGCCTTGGGGCGATTTTAACTGACCTTAGAATAACGTATATGCCTTTATTTTATCGGGTTTCAGGATGTTTATGTGTTCCTGATAAACTCAGAAAAATCCTTATACAGTCCAAAATCGGGGGAGTACTCCCCCCCCCTCCACACCCGTTAAAGGTTCATTGTTAATACGGGGCGAGACGAATTAACTCATATTAACAATTTATCAATAAACAGAAATCATTGTAAAATGCAATATTTAGGGGGGGAGTTTTATTACCCCGTTTAAGCAAAAATTGGTCTCTTTGGCTCCACATTTTTGAATGTTTTTAAGCACGTATGGTCATATCATGTCAGGTGCTTTTAAGCCCTTGTTATGGTAACTATTTTGAATTATTTTTGCATGAACTTTAAAATTAGCATTATGAACAAGACAAATTATACGGCAAGACCTTATATAATGAAAAGCGGTCAGATAATGATTCGTGTCAGGTGGGACAAAAAGAAGCAAGAAGTTGGATTTTGTGTCGGTTATAGCATTGACCCAGCGAAATGGGATAATAAAAAACAATTAGTGAAAAATAATACGACACATAAAATCAAGGGGAAGACGATTTACGCAACCGAAATAAATAAAATGATACGTGACTACTTGGCTTACATAGAAGAAGCGTTCACGGAATGTGATTTGCATTCTGGCTTTATGACGAAAGAGCATTTGAAAGAATACGTAAATAGCAAAACTCGAATAAATAAGCTTGAAGTTCTTATTCAAGATGATGAGAAAATGTCTTTAACCGAGATTTTCAATGAGTTCATAGAAAAAAGGCCAATGGAAGGGAGTTGGAGCAACAATGCTAAATATAAATACCAGCAAATGTTTCATCAATTAAAATCGTATGACCCAAAGATTGAACTGAAAACATTAACGAGCGAAAAAATGGTTAAATTCTCGAACTGGTACATAAAGAATGATTATTGTAACAGAACTATCGTTAAGCAGTTTAAAATTTTGAAGTCATTTCTACGCTGGGCATTAAGAAACGGTCATAAGATACAGCCAGGAGTATTGGACTTTAAACCGAGACTGAAGGTTATACCGAGGGTTGTGACATTCTTGAAGTTTAAGGAACTAATGCATTTTGCTTCATTTGAGTTTCAAACGGACAAGGAATATTTATCTGTAGCGAGGGATATGTTTTGCTTTATGGCCTTCACTTCACTGCGCTATTCTGATTTGGCGGCATTGAAACCTGTGAACATCGTCGACGGGCGTTTGGAAATAATTACTGAAAAGACGGATGACAAGCTATTCATTACGTTAAGCGAACACGCCCGGAAAATCATAGACAAGTATTCATGGTATAAAGGTGAAACTGTATTCCCTGTTCCTTCAAACCAAAAATTGAATGACGCACTGAAAGAGGCGGCGAGACTTGCAGGATTGGACAGGGAAATCGTACAGGTCTACTTCAAAGGCAATACACGGCATGAAGACATCTATAAATTCTGGGAACAAATCAGTTGCCATGACGCAAGGAGGACATTCGTCTGTTGTTCGCTCGCGCTTGGTATTCCTGCCAGTGTCGTGATGAGTTGCACCGGCCATTCCGATTACGAGTCAATGAAACCGTATATCGAAGTAGCGGACGAGACACAAAAAATGCAGATGGAGAAATGGAACAACCATCAATACAAACAAGATATTATTGAAAGCGTAGATAAAATGACCACCGAACAGTTAAAAGAGGTGTGTAAATTTATAAATCATAGAATAAAACAGATAATTTAAAAATATTTTATTATCTTTCCTCTAAGAAAAAATCAAGATTTCTTATCTCACTGGCATATAAATCGAAATTTATATCTAAATTTGTAGCAGTATCTTTAGATGTTAAACGAGATGTTGCTTTTTATGTTTAACCAAAACATTTAGCCTTATGACAAACGAAGAATACAAGAAAATAGCCTTGAAGATTTATGAAGATCTGTTTGAAGGTGAAGAAAACGAACAAGGTGAAAATGAGCAAGACAATCAAGATATAGAAATAACAAATGTAGGGGAGTTGTTCCTGGGCTTGTTTATAGAATCTTTTAGTAACATACGAGAAGAAATTCCCTTGTGCGATTATAAGAATCTTATCCATACTTCTAATGGAGACAAAGACGACCATGATGATGAAGCAAGCAATGATATATTTCAGCCAGAATATAAAAAAGAAATAGTCATAATATTAATTGAGTTTGCATTTAAAGCATTGAAAATTGCAATTGATAATTTAAGTGGAAATGAATACGTTTTGTATAACTTAGGAATAAAAGACGTCGAAGGATTCATTTCCAAGGTCAATCATGTGTGGAATACCCCCAAATCGGACGAACGTTATCTTAATGAATTTAATATTTTATATGATTTCTTGGATGGTTCCAATAATTCTGAGTTAACAATTAGCTTTATTATTGTGTCATGTTTACGAGTAGGACAAAATTATTTTCTGAATCGATTAGAAGACTTTTCATTCGAAGAATTCATAAGAGATTCCAAAAAAATGGAACAATATTTCGACGGATACGAATTCCTTTGTGAAGATAGAATACTATATTATAAATCTTTGCTACGTGGAATAGATAATGATAATAATAGAATAAAAGACTTTTTTGATGAATATGACTTAAATGAGATATTTGAAATAATATTAAAATGCAATAGCTTCGAAGATTTTGAAGCAAATATTGATAGTTATGAATATACAAACAATCAAAAAATTATTATAATAGATGCTTTCTTGCTTTTGTATTACTGCATCTATTTGAACCCCAAATTCATTGTCGATATGACATTCTTTTATATTAATGGCATATATCCCTTTCAAATGAATGAAGCTATATTAATCTCATTACGTTCAAGCTGTTACGCCCCTTTAATCCAATACGAGTATGAATGGTGGTGTAAAGAAACCGGACAAACTTTAGACCTTCCTTTCCCTTTCAGCACAGAACAGTTTGATAAGAACAATACAACAATAGTAGATTATGACTTGGATAAATTGAAGTACGCCCCCAATATACCAATAAACGCTCCGGAATCAATCAAACGCATTGAAAATCGAGAGCCGGATGATAAGGTAATGGGGCAAATGACAAGTGTTCATGTCGGTGAAAAACAGATTTTAGACAACTTAGAGCCGTTCATTATAAGATATGTTCCAGCAAAAGAAAGATTTATAAATGGCAAAAACTCGATAACGGATTATATGGAAGACATTATAGCCTTGTCCCAAATAATAAAAGACAGCTATAATGCATATGGATTCGCTTATATATTATTCCATTCACGCTTTTTAAAATGGAATAAAATGCCGTTCAACATTCAATTTGTTGAAACCATTATATCAATGTTCGATATTCATATCCCTGAAAATAAAATGAAAGATGGCCATATTCTAAATTATGAACATAAAGATGCCAAAAGGTGTGCAAAAAAAATATTAACGCCAAGGGAAAGTCTTCGCCATTTTTTGAATAGGGAAACCCTTAATTCGATTGATTGGTAATCCATTCCGCCTCCATTTCTCTTTCATTCCTATTTTACTCCTTATGAATTTACCTAAACGCCTGAGTCATAGGGAGTTCTTTTTTGTGCCAATTCATAAAGTCATTCCGACTTCATTCCACCCTGCTTTTTTGTCATTGTTTTTACTGAATTTTGCACCCGTCCGATGAGGACTGATATTATTAATTTAAGAAGTAAGACAATGAACAATGATGAAAGTTTGCTACCTGAAAAACTGGTAGTGCAAGCCACGATTGAAGAGATTTGGTCAGTCGGGCAGAGATTAGGACTTGTCGGAATGAAAGAGGAAGAAATCCCGAAAAAGGACGACTACCCTGACATTCCGGCATTAGTGACGGGTATCAAAGGACTTGCGAGGGTGCTGGGAATATCGGCATCTACCGTCGTGCGGCTGAAAGCATCAGGGGAGATTGACGACTGTACGTTCCAAAGCGGAAAGACCGTAATCTTTGATACCCGTAAGGTACTGGAAAGATTGCGCCTAAGCAATCACAAAAATAAGTATAACAAAACAAATAAAAGGTATTAAAAATGAACACAAATGAATTAAAAACAAAAGTTGAAGACCTATTAAAGTTTACCATTTACAGCGAATCGGAATTACGCTCCAAGGGCTACAGGTTCGCAACGCTAAGAACGAACAGGACCCCGAAGAAGAACGCCCTGAACAAAAAGAAAAAGTCAATATCGAAGTTCGGGGTCGTATCTCCCTGCATGATTGTCGGGGCAAGGAAATGCCTTAACGAGGGGCTTGAAGTCATGGGCGAGGATGGCAGGCAAGTAACACTGGAAACACCGGGAGTTGACAAAATCCTTGTGATAATCGATGGAGGGCACAGGTTTGTTTCAGTGAATGAACTCAACCAAAAAAGGCTCGAAGGGGACAGGATTGAATGCTACTTCACCCTGCCGCTTAACGACAGGATACCTATTTACGAGCTGTTAAGGCAATCCAACATCGTTACAACGCCTTGGGACGGAACAACCTACCTCTCAAGCCTGATAATGGCAAAGGGTGACGCAGCCAAGAACAAGATGCTCGTATGGGTAGAGAAAATGTCGCATGAAGGCGGTGATACGGCTGCCTGGCAATGGGCAAGGCTCGAAAAGAAAGTCCCTACGAAAACACAGCTCATCAAGGCTTCAGGTATTGACGATAAAGCCAATGAAGTTTACACGAAAATCAGTGACGGCTCGAACTTTAACGACGGCAAGCAACTGTACGAGGCTTTCAGGAAGCATTTTAAGGCTAACATATTGGGTTGCAAGTTCTTCCCGGAATGGATTATTGACAAGCGCAACGAACTTATGAGTGCCAAAGACGAAAAGTATGCGTTGGATACGCTCATTGAGTTCGCATCCAAATTTGACCGTGACATGGTTGATGAAATTGAGGGCTTCAAGGGGACTGACCGTGGCAGACTCGTCAAATCAAAGCTCTCCGAACTCTTTGACAGACTGATGGCAATAGACAAGACAACCACTACGAACCCATGATGATGACATTCAATCAATTACGGGAGGGCGGATTCATAGTCTGCCTCCCCCAACACCCCAAGAACATAGACAACGGGGTTATAAACAGGCTTCGTGGCATCCTCAAGTGCTACAGGGGCAACATTGTCATCCATGCCCATGACGCTTTATGCCGGCTGAAAAGTCACAAGGAAAGCATAGTGGACGATAACGGCGACATTGTTACCGGATTGGATTGCGATATAGACAGGAAGCTGGTAATTGCCGGGGACATTAATCTTTATTTCGCTTTGAAGGACGAAGGGATGCTTTGTAACGACAATGTGTTCGTGGAAACTTGCAATATCACTGTTGGAAATTGGCAAAAACAATTAAAACAAAGCGGATATGAAGAATAGAATTCTTAACGGCATAATAAACTCGTTGCATCCAAAGCCAAACGCATTCAAGGGCAAAAGTGCGGAATACCACATCGTGTGCAACGAGATAAACCAAGCCGCCATGAACTCCGGCTATCCATTCGTTTACTTCGACGGGAACATGTGCCTGTTTACCGGCTTTCATTGGGAACGTATAGAGGAGCATGAACTCAAGGTCTTCATGAAGTATGCCTTCGCCAAACTTTGCGGGGACTATTGCCTTGCTTCAAGGAAGGAGACTGTTAACGGATTGGCCGCCCAAATGCCATACACTGCCATGATGCTTAACGTGAAACAGGCCACCGGAAAGATAAACTTCATGAACGGCACGCTGGACTTGGGGACGATGAAACTCGGCGGGCACAACTGGCAGGACTATTTCAGGTACGTGCTACCCTACGGCTATTCCGCAAGTGCCCAATGTCCCATGTTCTTCAGTTACCTAAACGAGGTCGTGCCGGAAAAAGAGTGCAGGATGGTTTTGGCGGAGTACATAGGCTGGCTCTTCATGCCAGGCCTAAAGCTGGAGAAAGTGCTCTTCCTTTACGGGTCGGGCTGTAACGGCAAGTCTGTTTTCGTAGACATCATCGAGGCTTTGGTGGGAAAAGGCAACATATCCCACGAGTCATTGTCCGACCTTTGTGGGGAGTATGGAGCTAACAGCAGGTCCAATCTTGCGGGGAAGCTGCTCAACACCTGTTCCGACGTGGCACCCAATGCCTTTGCCGGTGACCTGTTCAAGCGTATAGCGAGCGGAGAGCCTATCAGCACGAAGATACTCTACAAGGACGTGACCACCTTGACCGACTATGCAAGGATGATGTTCTGCCTTAACGAGCTGCCAAGAACTAAGGACAACTCCAACGGTTTCTTCAGGCGTTTCCTCATAGCCCCGTTCAACGTCCGCATCCCTAAGAGCAGGATAGACCCGGACTTGGCCAGGAAAATCACTAGCGCCGAACTTCCCGGGATAATGAACTGGGTGCTGCAAGGATGGGCAAGGCTGGCCAAGAACAGGCGCTTCACCGATTCCCCGATGATGGACAAGGCCCTGTACGACTACAGGACAAGGAACTCCAAGGCAAGGAGCAAGCTATTGTTGCCTCCATTCGTTTAACATTCCGGAGGACACATCCGGCGTCCTCCCATAAAAAATCCCTGGTATGTTTAAAGTAGATATTAGGGCGAGGATAAGGCCACCACCTGTCCTTGCAAGCCACAACTATGTCCTTGTATTTTCAATAGAACATGGATGTAACTAATTGAGAATAAAGTATTTAGTACAAAAAACAATTAAACAAATAGAACGATTATGAAAAAAGAACATTTATTCAAGTCGCAATTTAACAGTTTCCCAGACAGCCAAAACAACAAGACGACGGTGAAAAGACGCAAATACCCGGTAAGTTCCAAAACGGAATACAATTCAATGAGCGAGGTCGTGGAGGAATACAAAAGCAACTATAAGACACTAATGGCAAATATTAGAGACATAGTACGCAGCAATCCTGAAGATTTTGATTTTCAGAGTATGACAGATGCAGACTCATTCATTGCTGTCAGTATTCCTATAGATATGGGTGATGATTATGTTGCATATGTCTGTACAGTCGT
>CALUFN010000008.1 GCA_944319945.1 uncultured Prevotella sp. | reverse complement strand
TCCTTAAAATAACCTGAATTTAACATCCATTCACAAATAACAGGCCGCAACAAGGCCCGTCCACATTATTATATTAATTTAAAGACCAGCATTTCATCAAAATAACTATACGAGAATATAACTCAATAAATACTGCAAAGACATAACAAAAACGCATCAAATTTGTCAAATGAAGCGTGTCTACAATATATTCACGATGAACAATCACAAGGAATGCTGGTCGATGTCATTGATCATAGTCAAAAATATGGACATTCTATACTTTAAATTTTGGTGAACTTATAATTTACTGATTCAAAACATATTGTATGGAGCAAAGCAAAAGATAGCTTTCAAGCCTTTAAAAGGATATCTTTTACGATGTAAAAAGCTACATATTAGAACATAATAAACCGCCTTTCGTAAGCCGCAAAATTTGATACGAGCAAACGAAAGGCGGATTGCGATATATTAAACTAAAATCACATTTTATGCCGCAGACACTTAATCAATCCTCTTAATGTAATCCACAATCCAAGCACCCACTTCTCTTGTTCCATAATAAGGGCCGTTTTCAACTTGGATTTCAGGAGTCCTAACGTTCGCATCAAGCGAAGCGTCGACGGCCTTACGTACCAAACAGCCTTCATCCTTAAGGTCAAAATGCTCGAGCAACATGGCTACTGAAAGGATTTGCGCAAGAGGATTTGCAATGTTCTTGCCTGCAGCTTGAGGCCAAGATCCGTGCACAGGCTCAAATACGGGAGTGCTTTCGCCCGTAGAAGCCGAAGGCAATAAACCCATGCTTCCAGAAATACAGCTGCCTTCGTCTGTCAATATGTCACCAAACGTATTTTCGGTAACCATGACATCGAAGAACGTCGGCTCAACCAACATGCGCATGGAAGCATTGTCAACAAACATGTAGTCTGTCAATACGTCAGGATATTCAGGAGCAAGCTCTTTCGCTATCTTACGCCATAACCTACTGGAAGCCAAAACGTTGGCCTTATCAATCACAGTGAGATGGCGCTTACGCTTACGTGCGTACTGATATCCTACGCGCAATATGCGCTCTATCTCAGGACGTGTATAATAATTAGTATCGTAAGCCTTTTCGTTATCTTGGTATTTTTCACCGAAATACATTCCGCCCGTAAGTTCGCGGATGCATACAAAATCAGCACCTGCAATAAGTTCGTCTTTTAGGGGCGACTTATGTAAAAGACATTTAAACGCCTGCACAGGACGGATGTTGGCAAACAGGCCTAACTTCTTTCTCATAGCCAACAATCCTTGTTCGGGACGGATTTTTGCAGTAGGGTCATTGTCAAAATGCGGATCGCCGACCGCCGCAAACAACACGGCGTCAGCCCATTTACACACGTCAAACGTTTCCTGGGGGAAAGGATTACCAAGCAAATCGATGGCCTTAGCACCGCACGGAGCCTCCCTATATTCCAGCTTATGCCCGAATTTATCGGCCACGGCATTCATCACGGCTACACCTTGTTCCATTATTTCCGGTCCTATTCCGTCGCCGGGAAGGACAGCAATCTTCAAATTCATATTGATAAGTAAAGTTTAATGAGTTGTATTATTATAATGTAAGAAAAAAATCATATCCGAAACCAACGATGCAAGATGTCGTCAATCGCCATTAACACGAACAGGATTAACATCTTTGTTCCTCAAGAATATTAAGCATCTTGAACGTAGCCTTTATCGCAGCCTCGGTCTGGTCGGCGTCAAGTCCTCTCGTCTTTATCGTCTTGTCACCGCTGCGCCACGTAATAACGGTCTGCACCAATGCGTCAGTACGTCCTCCCGGAGGAATTGTTACGCTGTAATTTTCCAATATAGGGAACGAGCATTCAAGATTATTCTTATAAATCTTACGCAGTGCCTTGACAAATGCGTCATACTGTCCGTCACCCATAGCGTCGGCCTCATACTGCTTTCCGTTAATTTCAACTTTCACGCTCGCTATAGGCTTAAGGCCATAAGCCGACGAGACCATGTAACTTATGAGCTTAACCTTATCTTCGGGCACATTATGTTTCAACACGTCGCTTACGATAAACGGCAAATCTTCTTGCGTTACGATTTCCTTCCTGTCGCCAAGTTCGGTGATGCGTTGCGTCACGCGGCGTGCCTGTTCAGGAGTCAGCTCCAACCCAAGTTCTTGAAGATTCCTGTCGATATTAGCCTTACCGCTTGTCTTTCCAAGAGCATACTCGCGCTTCCGACCGAAGCGTTCGGGAACAAGAGCATTACTGTACAGGTTGGCCTTATTGTCGCCGTCGGCATGAACACCGGCCACTTGGGTAAACACATTTTCACCGACAATAGGCTGATTGGGCGCAACGGCAATACCTGAATATCCTTCCACAAGCCGGCTGATATCGTTCAACCTGTCCTCACGTATGCTCGTTTTAGCATGAAACTGGTCTTTCAATATTACTTGCACGCTCGACAAGGGCGCGTTACCGCACCTTTCGCCGAGTCCATTTACAGTGACGTGCAACGCTTTAGCACCGCTCAACACGGCAGCCAGCGAATTGCTTACGGCCAAATCGTAATCGTTATGGGCATGAAAATCAAAATGCACGGAAGGGTACCTCTTGACCATCTTACGCATATACTCAATTACTTGCAACGGATTAAGCACCCCGAGAGTGTCAGGCAACATGAAACGCTTAATATTCCTTGTTGTCAATACGTCTAACATCCCGTAAACGTATTCAGGCGAATCTTTCATGCCGTTGCTCCAGTCTTCAAGATAAAGATTAACAGTCATCTGCTTTGTACCGGCATAATCCACAACGTCGATTATGTCGGAAATATGCTCGTTCACCGTCTTATGCAGCTGCCTGGAACAATGCTTCAAGGAACCTTTAGCCAATAAGTTGACAACCTTGCACCCACACTCGGCAATCCAATCCACGCTTTGACGGCCGTCGACAAAACCGAGCACCTCAACTTTTTCAAGTTTTCCTATTTGCTGCGCATAACGGCATATCATCTTAACGGCATCACGCTCTCCGTCAGAAACGCGCGCAGAAGCGACTTCCACCCTGTCAACATTTATGTCGCTAAGCAACATTCTTGCAATCATAAGTTTCTCATGTGGCAAAAAAGATACTCCGCTGGTTTGTTCACCGTCACGCAGCGTACTGTCCATTATCTCTATGAACGGAGGTATGCGCGTGTATGCTTTTATCTGTTCAGGCGTTCCCATTCTTCAATTTTGTCCGTATTTTGCAACAAATAATCTATATCATCAAGCCCGTTCATCAAGCAATGTTTCTTATACCCGTTAATCTCAAAAGACTCGCTTCTACCTGTAGCACAATTAGTTACAGTCTGATTCGGCAAGTCAACCCGTACTTCCGTCTTGGGATTTTTATATATACAATCGAACAGTTCGGCCAAGAAACTCTCGGAAACAACTACAGGTAAGACAAAATTATTCAACTCGTTATTTTTATGTATGTCGGCAAAAAAGCTGCTGATGACCACCCTAAATCCATAACCGGCAATAGCCCAAGCCGCATGTTCACGGCTCGAGCCCGAGCCGAAATTCTTGCCGGCTACGAGAATCACGCCGCCGTAATTAGGATTGTTCAATACGAAACTCTCATTCTTTGAGCCATCCTTATTGTATCTCCAATCTCGGAACAGGTTTTCTCCGAAGCCGTTCTTATCCGTAGCCTTTAAGAAGCGTGCAGGTATTATCTGGTCCGTGTCAACGTTTTCCAGCGGAAGAGGAACACAGGTACTTGTTATTACGCCAAATTTCTGCTTCATCTTATTTACCAATTTATTATATGAAAATATATCATTTACATTAAATCACGCGGGTCGGTTATAACGCCGGTCACGGCTGCCGCCGCTGCAACCAACGGACTCGCCAAAATAGTACGCGCCCCCGGACCCTGGCGCCCTTCAAAATTTCTATTGCTCGTTGATACGGAATATTTACCTGACGGCACCTTGTCATCATTCATGGCAAGACAAGCCGAGCATCCCGGTTGACGGATATCGAATCCGGCATCTTTCAATATTACGTCAATGCCTTCTCCCCTTAACTGCCTATATACCGACCAAGACCCAGGCACGAGCCATGCTACGACCGAATCTGACTTACGCCGGCCTTTTACGATCGAAGCAAACGCTCTGAAATCTTCAAGTCGGCCGTTAGTACACGCTCCCAAGAACACGTAATCCACCTTATGGCCAAGAAGTTTCTCTCCCGGTTTGAATCCCATATAATCAAGCGACTTTAAGAAAGACGCTTTGCCGTTTTCGTCAATCGATTCAAGCGTCGGTATAGACTCGGAAACACCTATGCCCATACCGGGATTTGTGCCATACGTTATACGCGGCTCTATGTCTGAAGCATCAAAAGCCAACTCTTTATCAAAGACGGCATCATTGTCGCTTTTTAACGTAAGCCAATATGCAACCGCCTTATCCCATTCTTCACCTTTTGGAGCGTAATCTTTGCCTTTCAAGTATTTAAACGTAATGTCGTCAGGAGCTACAAAGCCGCCCCTCGCTCCCATTTCTATAGACAGGTTACACAATGTCAATCTACCTTCCATTGACATTTCGCGCACAACGTCGCCCGAATACTCGACAAAATACCCAGTAGCTCCGGATGTCGTCAACTTTGACATTAAATAAAGGGCTACGTCTTTAGCCGTAACACCGCGTCCAAGTTTTCCGTTTACGTTAATTCTCATCGACTTCGGCTTCTGTTGCAGGATGCATTGCGAAGCCAGAACCATTTCCACTTCACTCGTTCCTATGCCGAATGCAACGGCCCCAACCGCTCCATGAGTGCTTGTATGTGAATCTCCGCAAACTATCGTCATGCCTGGCAATGACAGTCCCTTCTCCGGCCCTACCACGTGTATGATGCCGTTATTCTCATCCATCATGCCGTAATATGCCAGACCGAACTCTTCCGCATTGGTTTTCAACGTTTCAACTTGTTTTCTCGAAACGGGGTCTTCTATCGGCTTATCCTGATCGTGCGTCGGCGTGTTATGGTCTGGCATGCAGAATATCTGCTTTGGCCTGAAACACTTCAAGCCACGCTCACGCAGTCCAGAAAAGGCCTGAGGCGACGTTACTTCATGACAATAAAGGCGGTCGATATATAATTGCGTTGGTCCGTCTTCAACAATTTGCACAACATGCTTATCCCAAATCTTGTCGAAAAGAGTATTCATATATTATCTTACTTGAATTTGTTTATACAATCAATGTACGCTTCAACAGAAGCCGTAACTATGTCGGTATTGGCCCCAAAACCATAATAAATGCTTCCGTCATATTCTACCTGCATGTGTACTTTACCTATGTCGTCAGACCCTTTACTAATGGCCTGTATGGTAAATTCCTTAAGAGTCATCTGTTTTTGTATTATCTTCTTCAACGCTTTTATCGCAGCGTCGACGGGACCGTTGCCGGTTGATGCCTCTTCAAACTTCTGCCCGGATATGTCAAGCCCGATACTTGCAACGCTCTTGACCCCCATCCCCGTAGTAACCTGCAGGAAATCAAGTTTGACGGAGTGAGCCTCGGCCCTATCAGCACCGGCAAGCATCAAGATGTCATCATCATTGATTTCTTTCTTCTTATCTGCCAGTTTCAAGAAATTCTGATAAATGTTATCGAGCTTATCCTCGTTTCCTATGTTCACGCCAAGCACGCCAAGACGATATTTCAGCGCCGCCCTTCCGCTTCGCGCCGTAAGCACTATCGAATTATCGTCAAGGCCTACGTCCTTCGGGTCCATTATTTCATACGTGTCAACGTTTTTCAGCACTCCGTCCTGATGTATTCCGCTTGAATGCGCAAACGCGTTGCGTCCCACCACGGCCTTGTTGGGCTGGACGGGCATATTCATCAGGCTGCTGACCATTCTGCTCGTAGGATATATTTTGGTAGTATTAATGTTCGTGTCAACATTCAGCCTCTTATGGCATTTCAGAATCATGGCAATCTCTTCAAGTGACGTATTTCCAGCCCTCTCGCCTATTCCGTTAATCGTCACCTCCACTTGGCGCGCGCCGTTCATCACGCCGCTCAACGTGTTAGCCGTTGCCATACCCAGATCATTATGGCAGTGAGTGGATATTATTGCCTTATCAATGTTGTCGACATGCTCAAGCAGATACTTTATCTTTGCGCCGTACTCTACGGGAAGACAATAGCCTGTGGTGTCGGGAATGTTCACAACCGTGGCTCCTGCCTTAATGACAGCTTCCACCACACGGGCAAGATACTCATTATCCGTTCGCCCGGCGTCTTCGGCGTAAAACTCCACATCCTCAACATATTTCTTGGCATATTTCACAGCAGCCACCGCCCGTTCGATTATTTCATCACGGTTGCTGTTGAATTTATACCTTATGTGAGAATCGCTTGTTCCTATTCCCGTATGGATTCGCTTATGCTTGGCGTACCGTAGGGACTCCGAGGCCACGTCGATGTCTTTCTGCACAGCACGCGTCAATGCGCATATCGTAGGCCACGTAACGGCTTTTGAAATCTCTATTACGGAATTGAAATCACCCGGACTGGATATCGGGAAGCCGGCTTCGATGACATCAACGCCCAACTGTTCCAGTTGTTTGGCTACTTGTATCTTCTCAACGGTGTTAAGCTGGCATCCCGGCACCTGCTCACCGTCTCTCAATGTTGTGTCGAAAATAAATAATCTCTCGCTCATCTTTATAATATGTTATATTACTAAAAAACCTCTCGCACCGTAAAGTGAGAAAGGTTCATACATGTTGACACGTTCGCCAAATGCACACTTTACCGCTTACGACTCCATCTTTAAGCCGTAGGAAGAAGATGTTGAACATACTTAGCTGCCGTATCATATCGTTTAATTTTGATTCTGTTGCAAAACTAATAATAAAAGTTGAATCAAACAAACATATTATAACTTATTTTGCGATAATTATTTCAATTTACATAATACTGGACCATTTTCAATAAACAATCAATATATTACATCGCCTTTCGCCGTAAAATGGGAAAGGCCGATAGAATAAGCGAAACTTAATCTATCGGCCACACATAAAACCAATCAAACAATTAAAACTCTACCAATATCCTAAACACCTTGCCGGGATTATCGCTCCACTCTTTCATCGCTTCGGCAGCCTCCTCCGGTTTCACGACGCGCGAAATAAACTTTTCTATCGGATAACGCCCTGTGCTTATACAGTTGATGACGGCGCGGAAATCTTCAGGAGTAGCATTGCGTGAGCCACGGATGTCAAGTTCCTTCTGTACAAACAGCTTGGTTTGGAACGACACTTCATTCTGCGCATAGCCGATGCAAGTAACGCATCCAGTGAATCCTACTTCGTTTACGGCCATCACGTAGGTAACAGGGCTGCCTACGGCCTCTATCACAACGTCAGCACCGTAGCCGCCTGTTATCTGCTGCACACGCTCATGCACGTTCTCGGTTATCGTGTTAATCGTGTAAGACGCTCCAGCTTCGCACGCAAGCGTCAATTTTTCGTCGTCAACATCGGCGGCAATTACAATCGCGCCACGCAAAGAAGCACGCATGACGGCTCCTAATCCGACCATGCCGCAGCCGATTACCATTACAACCATGTTGTCGGTCACGCCGGCGCGCGACACCGCATGGAAGCCTACGCTCATAGGCTCGATCAGCGCACAAGTGCGCACGGGTATGTCGCCGGCCGGAATAACCTTAGTCCACGGCAGTGCCGCATATTCGCACATCACGCCCTGACGTTGTACGCCGAGAGTCTCGTTATGCTCGCAGGCGTTGTATCTTCCGTTGCGGCACGATGCACAACTGCCACAGTTGGTGTACGGGTTGAGCGTTACGGTCATGCCTTCCTTAAACGTGTCAGGCACGTTGCTGCCCACCTTCTCTATAACCGCACCTACCTCATGGCCCGGCACCACCGGCATCTTCACCATAGGGTTGCGACCTCTGTAAGTGTTGAGGTCAGAACCGCAGAAACCGACATACTTGATTTTCACCAAAATTTCATCAGCCTTGATTTCAGGCTTTTCAATCTCGGCCACGCCTATTTGCAACGGCGCGGCAATACGTACTGCTTTCATTGTAACTAAAAATGTTTTCTATTTTAATCCTTTATCACGCTTCCGCGCCAGCCATAATAAGCGCAGAAGGCAAAACATATCATAGGAACCACGTATGCTATGTGGTAGATGTGCTCGTTGACATGCATCACGTAGGCCGTAAACTGCGGCAGGCAAGCGTTGCCGACAATCGCCATTACGAGGAATGCCGAACCGCTCTTAGTCTGCGAACCTAACCCCTGCAAGGCCAAAGAGAATTGCGTGGGATAGATTATAGACATGAAGAATGACACGGCAAGCATGGCGTAAAGGCCTACGTATCCGCCGAAAACGCAAATCACCAAGCACAGCAGAATCAGCATGAGCGAATAAAACAAGAGCATGCTCTGCGGACGGAACCTGACCATCAACGCAGTGCCCACCCATCTGCCTAACAAAAACGCAAGCATGTAAAAGCCGAAAAAGGTTGTGGCCGTAGCCTCGTCAAGACCGGCATACACGCAGCAATATACAAGGAACAAGCTGTTTATCGCCGTCTGCCCGCCATTGTAAAAGAATTGGGCTATCACGCCCCAACGCAGGTGCGAGCGCTTCAACACTGAGAAGTCTATCAGCTTGCCACCTTCACCGTCGGCCTTCTCGTCGGCTATTTTCGGAAACTTCGTGAAAACGAAGATTATCGCTACGACCAAGAGCATAAGCCCGAGCACAAGATAAGGCAGGCGCATCGATTCGGTCTCTTGCTGGATGTAAGCCTCCCAACCGCCGGCAAAGTCAGCAGGAAGGGTGTCGCGCGTGTAGTTGTTGCCGCTCAGCACGAGCTTGCTGAGGAACATTGCGGCGATGAAAGCCCCGAGACCGTTGAACGACTGGGCCAAGTTAAGGCGGCGTATGGCCGTCTCCGGCTTGCCGAGCACGGTGACGTAAGGATTGGCCGCAGTCTCAAGGAAGCACATGCCCGTGGCTATCACGAAAAACACACAAAGGTAAACCCAATACGACTTGACTATCGCCGCCGGGAAAAACAGGAAGCCTCCAAGTGCCGCCAAAGACAGGCCGAACACGATGCCGGCCTTGTAGCTGTAACGCTTCATGAACATGGCTATCGGTATCGGGAATATAAAATACGCCAGCCAATAGGCGCTCTCGGTAAACGACGCCTCGAACGTGTTAAGCTCGCACGTCTTCATTAGCTGCCTGATCATCGTAGGCAGCAGGTTGCTGCTTATCGCCCACAGGAAGAACAGGCAAAATATCAATGCCAAAGGCACTGCGTAATTGGTTCGTTTCATGCTATTGTTTGTTTTGGTTTTTATGGTTGCAGATTATCAGATTCAAACGTTGCGGGGCCCATAAGCTACG
The DNA here is from genome assembly GCA_944319945.1 of uncultured Prevotella sp. Classification (GTDB taxonomy): domain Bacteria; phylum Bacteroidota; class Bacteroidia; order Bacteroidales; family Bacteroidaceae; genus Prevotella. Next base: position 54,977 of record CALUFN010000008.1, on the reverse strand, counting down.
CAGCCTGACCGGTGACGACATACGGGCTTCATTCGTAAATTTGCCTACATACATTATATATATGATTGATTTGATTAGCGTTCATGCAAATACGTCGTTTGTTTTCATCTTAATTCAATATCGTCACAGACATGCCACAGTGCTTATGCCGGCCCTGAAGCCGTATGCCCGCGCAACGTGAAAGGATTATGTCATTCAGACATGTTCTTAACATACGGAAGATCGGGCAAATTGTCGAAGCCGTAGAACTTACGGGCGTTTTCGCCTAAGAACAACGCCTTCTCTTCGTCTGAAAGTTCGTCTGACTTTACTACGAAGTCATAAGACATCTTATAAGTTATGGCCGTAATGGTACGTGGATAATCGGAGCCCCACATCAACTTGTCCGCCCCCACGGTGTCGATAGCCTGGCGGATGGCGCGGACGGCACCCTTAAACGGATAAAACTCCTCGTTGAACAGCCAAGTAATGCCGCCTGACTCTATCATCACGTTGTCATACAAGGCGAGCTTCAGCTGGTCTTTCCACCCGGGGGCGGTGACCATGCCGAAATGACCTATCGCTATCTTAAGTGCCGGACACTCCTGTATCACCTCACGCATCTCTTCGGTCTGCAGATTGTTCTCGGCAAGACACACGGAGAGCGTCATGCCGTTGTCTTCCATGAAATGGAACATTGACATCATCTCATCAGAGTTAAGGGCGATACGGCGGTCTGACAGGATAAGCCTGTGGCCTGGCACGGCCAATCCCTTAAACCCGCGACCAGCCAACGCCTTAGCCTCGTCGACGAATCCGTCGTTGAAATAATCGCACATCCCGAATACGAAAAAACGGTCAGGATGCTCACGCCCTACCTGCTCGAGGTAGTCATTTTGCAGTCCGTCTATAAACTCTTGCACGACCACGGCTCCGCCTACTTGGGCATAGTTCATGTTAGACAAGAACACCTCTGCCGTGTTGCGCCCGTCAATCATGAACGGCGGCAGCATTTGCACCTCCTCGGTCAAGAAAAACGAGCGTCCGTCTTTCAACGTGCGTATAGGCATGCCGTTCCACGAAGTGTCTTGGCGCAGCCACAGATGCGAATGCGCATCAATAATAGTATATGTCATCTACTTTTCTGATATTTTCATTTTGTTGTTTTCATTCCATCCGCCGTCGTGCCGTAGCGCGTTCGACCATTCATAAAGCATTGATTTTTGATACAGGTGTAAATGATTGATTGACAACTGATTACAATACACATCTTAAACCAATGCTTTTTAGCGCGTAAAAGGTCATGTTTCAGGCCGTAAGAGGTAACCTTTCGCAACGCAAAAGGCCACCTTTCACGACCCATGATTATTGATCGGCCGACGCTTGTAGGCTGTCGGTGCCTATCGGTCACGGTTAAACGGCCGTCGCGGCGGTGGCCGTTAAGTGTTAGCCCAACGCACGCGCATCTGGTCGCCGATGATTTTCTGCACTTCTTTTACCAGCTCGCCGTCCATCGGTTCGTTGACGTAGGCAATGTTCTTCAGCACGTTGGCAGGATTAGCCGAGCTGAACAGCGTCGTCGCGATGCGCGGATTGCTTGTAGAATACTGCACGGCCAGTTTCTCAATCGGGTAATTCTTCGTGTTGCAATAGTCGGCCGCACGCCTGCAAGCCTCCTTCAACTCCTTTGGAGCCGGATGCCAATCAGGAGCGCCGCGCTGCGACAGCAGCCCCATTGAGAACGGCGAAGCGTTCACCACGCCAACATTGTTGGCCTCGAAAAAGTCAAGATAATCAGTCAGCATCTCGTCGTTGAGACTGTAATGGCAGAAATTGAGCACTGACTCTACGGTGCCAGCCGGCACATGCTCTATCACCCACTTCAGGTTTTCCGGCTGCAAGTCGGTTATCCCCACGTGGCCAACCACGCCCTTGTTGCGCAACGCCACGAGCGCAGGCAAGGTCTCTCCTACTACTTGGTTGAGGTCGGCAAACTCTACGTCGTGCACGTTTATCAGGTCGATATAGTCTATGTTGAGGCGTTGCATGCTTTCATATACGCTGTCGGTCACGCGCTTTGCCGAATAATCCCACGTGTTTACGCCGTCCTTACCGTAACGTCCAACCTTCGTAGAGAGATAATACTTGTCTCTCGGTATCTCCTTAAGAGCCTTGCCCAGCACGGTCTCGGCCTTATAATGGCCGTAATACGGCGACACGTCGATGAAGTTAATACCGTTGTCTACAGCCGTATGAACGGCCTTTATACCTTCGGCCTCGCGTATGTCATGAAACACCCCTCCGAGCGACGACGCTCCGAAGCCGAGATTTGACACACGCATTCCTGTCTTACCTAATTCATTATATACCATAGTATAATATTTAAGTTGTATGATTTTTTACAATAACGCAAAGACGCGGGATTTGTAACACTAAATAAACAAAAAAATATCAAAATACGTTATATTTCGCCTGAAAATGTTACCTTTGCACGCAAATACGGCAATGATCTACGCAAATACTAAATATCCTTTGCAAATACCAACAACAAAATATATGAAGAGAATATTAATCGCATTGGCCTTCGCGTTCACGGCCATAGGTACGGTTAGCGCGCAAGTCCCTAAAGAGAGTCCGGCCAAATACGCTGTGGCAACCAACTCGTTTTGGAGCAACTGGTACGTACAGGTAGGACTCGACATGTCGCTACAAAATCCTTATAAACACAATTTCGCACACGTTTTCCCTAACGGTAAGACATTCGGCGTAAACGCCGCTGCAGGACGCTGGTTTACGCCGGGACTCGGCCTGCGCGCAAAGGTAAACTGGGAAAACGGCATCAAACTATTTGAGAACGGCCACGCTGCATGGCTCGCCCCGTTCTACGACTGCGGAGTGAACATGGACAAGGGAGGATATCTCGCATTCGTAGGCGACATCCAGCTTGACATCCACAACCTGTTTTTCGGATACGACGAAGAACGGCTTTGGAACTTCCAGGTATATCCGCGCGCAGGCGGCGTATATTGCTTCGGTGTTTCAAAAGGCTCGCCGCTGTTGGGCTTCGGCATAGGCAACACCTTCCGCATTGACAGTAGATTCAAGATTTACTTCGACATCGCTTACAACGTAGTCTCAAGTGGATTCGTCGGCGTGGAACATGATACCGGCCAATCCGGAAGCAACGGTTATTTCGACATCAACGTGGGCCTGCAGATAAACCTCGGCAACAGTACGTTTAAAAGAGTTGACAAATAAAATAACAACCGGCGTAAGCCCGACATGAAGATAAGAATACGGAATTTATGAAAAAGATATTTCTTACATTAGTTTTAACGCTTATATGTGCATCGTCGTCATTCGCGCAGACAAAAACCGACACGACCGCCGGCGATCCCGTTGTGACTAATTCGTTTTGGGACAACTGGTATCTCCAAGCCGGTCTCGACATGACCTTGCTCAACCCTTACGGCAGCAATTTCTCACACGTGTTCCCGAAAGGCAAGACCTTCGGATTCGCCGGTGCCGTTGGAAAATGGTTCTCGCCCGAAATCAGCCTCAGGGCAAGGCTGAAATGGGAAAACGGATTCCCGCTGTTTGAGAACGGCCACCTTGAATGGCTGGCACCGGCAGGGCGCAACGGCAAGAATATGGACGAAGGAGGATTCCTTGCGGCGTATGTCGACGTCATGCTCAACCTTCACAACGTGATTCTAGGCTACGACGACTCACGCAAGTGGAACATGCTGGTATTTCCGCGCGCTGGATTCATCAGCAACCTTGCGATAAGCTCAAGCTCTCCTATGGTCGGCGTGGGCATAGGCAGCACATACAGGCTTAACGAGCGTCTCAGCCTGTATGCCGACGTAGCTTACCAAGTGATGACGAGCGAATTTTTCGGCGACGTTGCCGGTACCGGTATGGGCGTAGCGGCTGGCAGCAACGGATACTTAGACTTCCACATCGGCGTGCAATGGGATTTAGGCAAGAGCAAAGGCAAGTTTAAGCGCCTGTCGCAATACTAATCTCACTACATCGTCACGGGAATACAGATGCAGTCACGTTCCGCAAAGCAGCTTAAGCGTACTTTGCGGAACGTGTGTTTTAACAAAAACAATACTTTTTAGGCCCTCACATCAGCATTTCTCAAAAATTATTCGTAATATTGCAGCCGCAAGTCGGAACGCCGTTTTTTCGATGAGCGACTACTTTTTTACAAGTAATCCGGACTAAACATAAAAACGATAAATGGAAATAATTAAGACTGGCATCGAAGGCGTGGTGATCATCGAGCCCCGTATATTCAAGGATGCACGCGGATATTTCTTTGAAAGTTTCTCACAAAAAGAGTTTGATGAAAAAATCGGTCACGTAGAGTTTGTACAAGACAACGAGAGCATGTCGTCATACGGCGTAATGCGCGGACTGCATTTCCAACGTCCTCCATTTACCCAGGCCAAGCTGGTAAGGTGTGTCAGGGGGGCCGTGCTCGACGTCGCCGTCGACATACGCAAAGGCTCGCCCACTTACGGTAAACACGTAGCTGTCGAACTGACGGAAGACAACCACAGGCAATTCTTCATCCCCAAAGGATTTGCCCACGGGTTCGCCGTGCTGAGCGAAACGGCCGTATTCCAATACAAGTGCGACGAGTTTTACCACCCCGAAGCCGACGGGGGAATAAGTATTCTTGACGACAGTCTCGGGATAGATTGGCGCATACCTACAGAAAACGCCATACTCAGCGAAAAAGACACAAGACATCCTTTGCTGAAAGACTTCGAGAGTCCATTCATTTATATGTAAGTGAGAAGGTGGGAAAACGAGAAGGTGGGAAAAACTACTAATTGTAAATTCTTAATTATAAATTGAACAAGGCATTTCCACTTTACTCCCCAAATCCTTACTCCATCACTCCTAAATAAAATAAGAACAATGAACATACTTGTAACAGGTGCCAACGGCCAGCTGGGTAACGAAATGCGCATAATCAGTAAGCAGACTAATTACAATTACGTATTTACCGACGTGGTAGAGGCAGAAGGCGTAGATACCACCATATTAGACATTACCGACAGCAAAGCCGTTAAGCGTATAGTAAAAGAAAACGGCATACGCTGCATCGTGAATTGCGCCGCATACACCAACGTAGACAAGGCCGAAAGCGACAGCACTCTATGTAGGAAACTCAACGCCGAGGCTCCAAGAATCTTGGCAGAGGCTATGAAAGAAGTTGACGGTCTGCTGATACAAATATCAACAGACTACGTGTTCGGCGGCGACCCTTATAATACGCCTTGCCGCGAGGACCAAAAGGGCACCCCGACGGGAGTTTACGGCGCGACTAAACTCGAAGGCGAAGAGAACATACAAGCTGTAGGCTGCGACTATGTTATCATACGTACAGCATGGCTTTACTCCGAATACGGTCGCAATTTCGTCAAGACAATGCTTAACCTAACGGCAACCAAACCGCAACTTAACGTCGTATTCGACCAAGCCGGCACCCCGACATACGCCTACGACTTAGCCGATGCGATTAAAACGGTATTGGATGATTACGACAATGAAGCCCCCAAAGCCGGCTACAGCAAGACGGGCATCTACCATTTCAGCAACGAAGGCGTATGCTCGTGGTATGACTTTACGAAAAAGATAGCCGAACTTGCCGGCAACACGGCATGCGACATACTCCCCTGCCACAGCGACGAGTTTCCCAGTCCAGTGACACGTCCGGCCTATTCCGTGCTTGACAAGACAAAAATCAAACAGACATTCGGAATTAAAGTGCCTTATTGGACGGATTCACTAAAAACGTGCATGAACAACATGAAAGCTACAAAATAACATTTTCTTAAATTAAACGATACATACATGAACTTCAAACGTAACATAATGATAACCGGAGGAGCCGGTTTCATTGGCTCGCACGTAGTGCGCCTATTCGTTAATAAATATCCGGAGTACCGTATTGTCAACCTTGACAAACTTACATACGCCGGCAACCTTGCAAACTTGAAAGACATAGAAAACAAGGGGAACTACGCATTTGTAAAGGCGGATATATGCGACTATGAAGCGATACGCAAACTGATGAACGACTATAATATCGACGGTATCATCCATTTGGCAGCCGAAAGCCACGTAGACCGCTCAATAAAGGATCCGTTCACATTCGCACGTACCAATGTCATCGGCACGCTGACGCTGCTCCAAGCAGCTAAGGAGTATTGGGAAAGCCGGCCTGAAGGCTATGAAGGCAAACGCTTTTACCACATATCTACAGACGAGGTTTACGGGGCTTTGGAACTTACCAATCCTGAAGGCATAGAATCTCCGTTTACGACAAAGGCCTCTTCAATGCACCATCACGCCTACGGTACGAAGTTTTTCACAGAGGAAACAAAATACAATCCGCACTCACCCTACTCTGCGTCAAAGGCTAGTTCAGACCATTTTGTAAGAGCATTCCACGACACTTACGGAATGCCGACTATCGTGACAAACTGCTCTAACAACTATGGTCCGTACCAATTCCCTGAAAAGCTCATACCTTTATTTATTAATAACATACGCCACCGCAAGCCTTTACCTGTTTACGGCAAAGGCGAGAACGTGCGCGACTGGCTCTACGTAGAAGATCACGCACGTGCAATAGACCTCATATTCCACGAAGGTAAAACGGCCGACACTTACAACATAGGCGGCTTCAACGAATGGAAAAACATCGACATTGTTAAAGTCGTAATCAAAACGGTTGACCGCCTATTAGGAAGGAAAGAAGGTGAAGACATGAATCTGATAACATACGTCACCGACCGTAAGGGCCACGACATGCGCTACGCCATAGACTCACGCAAACTTCAACGTGAATTAGGCTGGGAACCAAGCCTTCAATTTGAGGAAGGTATTGAGAAAACCGTGCGTTGGTATCTTGACAATCAAGAATGGATGGACAACGTGACAAGCGGCGATTATCAAAAATATTACGAAAATATGTACAATAACAGGTAACAATCACAATCCCTGAAAACCTGTCATCGGTTTTCAGGGATTGTCCGTAAATCTCATTCAATCAGTTTATTTTCCTTATTAAGCGCATTCCATACGGAATAACGCGCTTCTTCGTTCATTTCCTCGATACGCTCGAAAAGAGCCTTCATGTCCGAACGGTGTGAATCCGCTTCGTAAGGACACAGCTTCACCTGTTTCCTATAACCTTTATTCAAGGCGTATTGGCGGAGATCTGATTCGGCCTCAAGACAAAGCGGACGGATTATCGTCAAAGGCATTTTTCTCATTTTCAGGCGGACAGGCATCGTAGAGAAACCACCCTGAAAGAACAGGTTCATCATTGCCGTATGGATGATATCGTCCATGTGATGACCTAAGGCAATCTTGTTGCAGCCCAGTTCCTGCGCTTTCAAGAACAACTGTTTGCGCCTGTTCCACGAACAAAGGAAGCATGGCGACTTGCGGTTATCCGTAGAAGAGTCAAAGCCTGTGGTGACGGTATGAAACCTTACACCCCTACTTTCCGAGAAATCACGGAGATATTCAACGTCCGACTCATATTTTATGTTCGACATCCTTATGTGCAAGGCCTCAACGGAAAACCGAGGTCTGCTTATCTTTTGCCTGGCAGCCAGTAGCTCTAGCATGCACAAAGAGTCCTTACCTCCCGACAATCCGACAAGCACACGGTCATTGTCTTCAATTAAAAGAAAATCATAAATCGCTTTCTGAAAGCGACTTATGATTCTTTTCTCAAGTTTTTGTTCTTCCGAAAGAAGCGGCATACTTATTTCATGAATACCAAATAAACGGCACAAATTATAAGCAAAAAGGCAAGAATGTGGTTCCAATGGAGACTCTGGCCCTGAAACAGGATGTTTATTATTACGGCAAAAACGCCGAGACTAATACACTCTTGGATTACTTTCAGTTGGATAAGCGAGAATGGTCCGCCGTTATCCACAAAGCCGATGCGGTTTGCCGGCACTTGGCAACAATACTCAAAAAAGGCTATTCCCCATGAAAACGCTATGACTCCGATCAACGGCCATTTCGCCGAAATGCCTGAAGTCTGCAACTTTAAGTGCCCATACCAAGCAAGTGTCATAAAGACGTTGCTTAGTATGAGCAAGATAATCGTATACAATCCGTTCATTTGCTATTTGGTTATTATGACTATGCTTACTTTCTCAGCTGCTTGTCCATGCTTGCAGCAGCATGGCGTCCGTCGCCCATTGCGAGTATTACGGTCGCTCCGCCGCGAACGATATCGCCTCCGGCGAATATCTCAGGACGCGAGCTTTGCATCTCTTCGTTCACTACTATCGTATTTTTACGGCCAAGCACGAGATCCTTTATCGACTTGGGTACAAGCGGATTAGGCGACACACCGATGGCCACGATCACTTGATCGGTATCTACGGTAACGGTCTTTCCCTCGACGGGAACCGGACTTCTGCGGCCCGACGCATCGGGTTCGCCAAGCGTCATCACCTGTAAAACAGCTTGCTTTACGGCCCCGTTTTCGTCGGCAATATATTCGATAGGATTATGCAGGCACATGAAATTGATGCCTTCCTCCTTAGCATGCTTAACCTCTTCAACGCGCGCAGGCATTTCAGCCTCCGAACGCCGATAAACAATCGTAACATCGGCACCGAGGCGTTTAGCCGTGCGACATGAGTCCATAGCCGTGTTGCCTCCTCCTACCACAAGCACCTTCTTGCCTATGTTAAGCGGCGTATCGGTCGTAGGATTGGCCGCATCCATAAGGTTTACACGGGTAAGATACTCGTTTGACGACATCACGTTTATCAGGTTTTCTCCCGGAATGTTCATAAAGTTGGGCAGACCTGCGCCCGAACCAACGAAAATTCCCTTAAAACCGCTCTGCTCCAACTGCTCTATGCTTATGGTCTTGCCTACGATGCAGTCCGTTTGGAAGTGCACTCCCATCTTCTTCAGGTTGTCGATCTCGACATCGACAATCCTGTTAGGCAGACGAAACTCAGGTATTCCATATTTTAACACACCGCCGATCTCGTGCAAAGCCTCGAACACATAGACGTCATATCCACGCTTGGCCATGTCTCCGGCAAAGCTCAGTCCTGCTGGACCGGAACCCACAACGGCGACCTTTATGCCGTTAGACGGGGCAAGGGCCGGAACCGACATGTTGCCGCTCTCACGCTCATAGTCGGCGGCAAAACGTTCAAGATACCCTATTGCGACGGCCGGTCCGTTCATCTTCAGATGGATGCAGCGGCTTTCGCACTGTTTTTCCTGCGGACATACGCGGCCGCATACGGCAGGCAGGGCCGACGTATTCTTTAGCACCTTAGCGGCAGCAAGAAACTGTCCGCGCTCAATGTTCTTGACAAACGACGGTATGTCTATATTCACCGGGCAACCTTCAACGCAAGTAGGTTTGGCGCAATCAAGGCAACGCTTGGCCTCGGTCAGTGCCATTTGCTTTGTCAATCCCTTGTTTACTTCCTCATATCGGGTAGTGATTCGGTACGAAGGTTCAAGCTCGGGCATCTTGACACGCTCAATGGCCGTTCGTTCTTTGGGCTTCATCGACGCACGCAGGGTCTTACGCCATTCGGCGTTCCTGTCGGTAAGAACGTCAAGCGGCTCGTCTGTCGGTACCACATCCATAGCCTGTTCCGCATCCAAAGCATGCGTATTACTGCTTTCGTCGGCTGTTGTTGCGTTTCCGAGATGCTCCTCAAAGTGCTCCATCTCCTCCTGTTCGGCACGCTTAAACGTACCCATGCGCTTGAACATCTCGTCCCAGTCGACCAAAGCTCCGTCGAACTCGGGGCCGTCAATGCACACGAATTTCGTCTTTCCGCCTATCGTAAGGCGGCAAGCTCCGCACATGCCGGTGCCGTCTACCATTATGGTATTAAGCGATACGTCGGTAGGGATGTCGTATTTTTTAGTAAGCATGCAGCAGAATTTCATCATTATAGGAGGTCCTATGGCAAACACTTTATCGATATGTTCCTGCTTAATCAGCTTCTCAATGCCTATCGTTACTACTCCTTTTTCTCCGTAAGAACCGTCGTCGGTCATTATTATCAGTTCGTCGCTACTGGCACGTACCTCGTCTTCAAGTATTACAAGTTCCTTATTGCGCCCTGCAATAACCGAAAGCACACGGTTGCCCGCCGCCTTCAGCGCCTTGGCGATTGGCAACATCGGCGCGATGCCGACACCGCCCCCGGCACAAATCACGGTTCCATACTTCTCTATTCGTGTAGGATTACCGAGCGGCCCCACTACGTCGGTTATGTAGTCGCCTACCTCCAAACGGCACAATTTAGTCGACGACAAGCCTACTTCCTGCACCACAATCGTGATAGTACCTTTCTCTACGTCGGCATCGGCTATGGTCAACGGCATTCGTTCACCCTTGTCGCCGATCCTGACGATAACGAAGTTTCCGGCCTTACGGCTCTTCGCAATAAGCGGAGCCTCTACTTCAAAGAGGAAAACCTTCTCCGAAAACTGTTCTTTACGGATAATCTTATTCATTAGAATCTTAGGTTATAAGGTTTTGGGGTTATACGGTTATAAAGTTTTGGGGTTGTAAGGTTCGGACTGGTATTTCTGTTGATTATTGGGAACCAACTACTTAAATAAATATGTTCCAACGCCCGTAAAACCTTACAACCTCATAACCGTAAAACCTAAATTTAAAAATTCTTATCGTCGAGCATTTCGAATCCGCAATAAGGCACGAGCACTTTAGGCACCCTTATGCCTTCGGGAGTCTGGTTGTTCTCCATGATAGCGGCCACTATGCGCGGCAGGGCGAGAGCAGAACCGTTGAGCGTATGACAAAGTTCGGGCTTCTTCGTCTCCGGATTGCGGTAACGGCACTTCAGGCGGTTGGCCTGATAGCTCTCGAAGTTGCTGACCGAAGACACCTCGAGCCACTTCTTCTGGGCTGCGCTGTACACCTCGAAGTCATAGCAAATGGCTGAAGTGAAACTCATGTCGCCGCCGCAAAGACGCAGTATGTGGTACGGCAATTCGAGCTTTTGGCACAATCCTTCCACATGGGCGAGCATCTCGTCGAGCGACTTGTAAGAATGCTCGGGCTTGTCTATGCGCACAAGTTCAACCTTGTCAAACTGGTGCAGGCGGTTGAGTCCGCGCACGTCCTTACCGTAAGAGCCGGCCTCGCGGCGGAAGCAAGCCGAATATGCGCAATACTTAACCGGCAAGTCCTTCTCGTCGAGTATCACGTCGCGGAATATGTTAGTAACCGGGACCTCGGCCGTAGGAATCAGGTAAAGGTTGTCAAGGTTGCAGTGGTACATCTGCCCTTCCTTGTCGGGCAGCTGCCCCGTTCCGTATCCTGAGGCTTCGTTAACCACATACGGCGGCTGTATCTCGAGATAACCGCTCTTACGTGCCTCGTCGAGGAAGAACGCCTCAAGCGCCCTCTGCAGGCGTGCCATCTTACCAATGTAAATGGGGAAGCCGGCTCCCGTTATCTTTACGCCGAGGTCGAAATTAATCAGGTTGAACTTCTTGCACAAGTCCCAATGGCAAAGCGCATCAGCCGGAAGCTCTGGTATTACGCCGCCTTCCTTTACCACTACGTTGTCAGAGGCGTCCTTGCCTTCAGGCACGTCGTCGTTAGGAATGTTCGGTATGGTGCAAAGCAGTTCGGTAAGTTTCTGCTGGATATCCGTAAGTTCGTGCTCAAGTTGCTTTGAAGTTTCCTTCAGCCCGGCCACGCTCTCTTTTACGGCAGCGGCCTCGTCGGTTTTACCTTCCTTCATCAGCCGGCCTATTTGGGCTGCAAGTTTCTTGCCTTCCTGCAAGTCCTTGTCGAGCTGCTGCTGCGTGGCGCGCCTTGTCTTGTCGAGCGCCAGCACGTTGTCAATAGCCTCCTTAGCGCCCTCGAAGTGTTTTTTCTCCAATCCCTTAATTACACGTTCAGTTTCTTCACTGATAAGTTTAAGTGTAAGCATAGTTATATTATTTTATATGTACGGTCATAAGGCTTTATGGTTTTACGGTCATTAGGTTTTACGGTTATAATTTTTATTGGTTACCGTCAAACCGTATAAACGTAATGCCGCACGACCGTGCTTCTTTTACCGATTGCAAAATTACAAAATATTCTCCAAGCGTATATATAAAAAACGGCAAAAATCCCAAATCTCATGAGAGAAATGGGATTTTTGTTGTTTGTTTGGAATAAGTAAATAAAAACTCTTGCTTAGGCTTCAGTCTCAGGAATTACAGACACCACGCTCCTGTTCCTGCGGCCCTTGTGGAAGTTTACCACGCCGTCTACCAGTGCATAGAGAGTGTCGTCCTTGCCGATACCTACGTTATTTCCCGGGTTGTGCTTGGTACCGCGCTGGCGAACGATGATGTTGCCTGCGATAACCTTCTGACCGCCCCAAATCTTAACGCCTAATCTTTGAGAAGCTGATTCACGTCCGTTCTTCGAACTACCTACACCTTTTTTATGTGCCATTTCTTGTTCCTCCTGAATTTAAGCGATTACTTCCTTGATTTTAACCTCGGTGAACTGTGCGCGGTGGCCGTTCTTCTTACGGTAGTCTTTTCTGCGCTTCATCTTGAACACGATGACCTTGTCACCTTTAACGAGAGGATTTACAACCTCACACACTACTTTTGCGCCGTCTACTGTCGGGGCGCCTACTTGTACTGAACCATCCTTGTCGACAAGCAGTACCTTGTCGAACTCAACAGCCTGGCCTTCCTCCACGTTCTTCATGTGGTTCACGAACAGTTTCTTACCCTGCTCGGCCTTGAACTGCTGACCGTTAATTTCTACAATTGCGTACATTAATATTATATTAAACGGGTTTCTCCGTAAGGCGCGTAGCACCGTGCTACGACTTGCTCAAGCCTTTGCGGACTAAATCGGCTGCAAAATTATAACAATTAATCCAAACCTCCAAATTTTACAACAGCAAAAGAGTTAAAAGGTTTAAACGCGGCTTCATATTGCGGATAAGACTTACGCAAAACGCAGGCACGCCGCTGCCACCCTAACGGCAAAATGGAAGAATTTAGGTGAAAAGGATGTCAAAACGACAAATTGGGAATGTCACGGGATATAACGGAAATAGAAATACCGATACGCAAAATAGCGGTTTTCAGCACGCAAGAATACCGTAAAACGCACAAAAGAAGACCTGACGGCATACGGAAGGCGGCTTATTGCACGGCAAAAGGATGCTAACGGGAGCGGTAAAGATAGCTTTTCAGGCTGGAAAACATGGCTGATACGACACGAATCGGCGGCGAAAGACATGCCGTTAAGGGCGCAACGGCCCTCTTCCGTCTGCACATCATATACAAAAGCGCAAGTAACCGGCTGCATATCAGACCATTGTATTTGCACATGCAGCAGCGCGTAATTTCGGGCAAGAGCGCTTTTGTTTCGGCCGAACGGCCTTCTAACGATTAAGCAAAAAACAAAATGCAATGAAGTCTCACGGGCCTCATTGCATTTTGACACAAACTCCTGCCGGCGCAACCCGGCAGCATTTGCGCAATCAGAACCATAAATTCAACATGACTCTAACAATATTACCGATACTGACGAACGACTAACAGCGTCAGGCCTACGCACCTGCCGGATTAGACACCTTCATGTCAACCTTGCCGTCATACGTGATCGTCATATTTAACATGAAACTGCTCGGGCTGTCGGGTATGGCGAGTTGCACTTGGTATCTGAAGCCTTTGCCATCCAGGCCCGAGAGCTTTATGTCGCTTAAGATGCATTGCTTCAGCATGTTCTTAGGGACAAAGTTGCCGAAATCGCTCTTTCTGAAATCTTTTGAGAACAGGCGGTCGGCCCCGGCGAATATGCTTATATGGATTATGTTGTCGTAATAAATGTTGTCGATCTCTATGCCTTCAGAGTTGTAATACGTCCTAAATACCTTGTAGGTGGTAGGGTTCACCTGCACGTAGCAGTGGTATTGCCTGTCGTCGAACGTCACCACGGAGTCGCGCTTGATGATTTTCTTCTGGTTTAAGGTTACGACCGGCCTGCGCACAAAATATAGCGAGTCGTTAGGATCGTCGCTCTTCACAAGCCTTACGATGTCGTTGTTTTGGTTCTTAAACTCAAACACATAAGACCCCTGCTTTACTATCGGATACCTTGACACCCCGTTTCCACCGGATAATATCATCGTGTCCCTTATTATCTTGAACGCCACGGGCTGGCTGGTAGAGTCGGGATAATAGACCGTGTCGCCTTTTATCCTGAACACTACGCTTTCCTCGTCCGCGTCGATCCACACCCCCTCAAGCATGGCCTTAGCCTTAGCGTCCTCTACCGGTGCCGCAGGCCGCTCCGCCTTATCCCTGCATCCGGCGATGATAAAGACAAACGCCAAGAGCACGACGATATGTAAATATACGTACTTGGTCATTTTCCTATGCAATGATATTCAAAACCATGTTCGGCCAAGTCGTCCCTGTCGTAAATGTTCCTACCGTCAAGCACCAACTTCTTGTTCATCTTGTTCCCTACTACGTCCCAGTCGGGGAGCCTGAACTCCTTCCATTCGGTAAGCAGCATAAGGGCGTCGGCACATGTTGCCGCGTCGTACATGTTGCCAAAATATTCCACCTTGTCGCCCATTATACGCCTGCATTCGTTCATGGCCTCAGGGTCGTAAACAGCCACCGAGCAACCGGCATCGAGAAGTTTACGGATTACCACTAAGGCCGTAGACTCGCGCATGTCGTCGGTCTCAGGCTTAAAGGCCAGTCCCCACAAGGCCACACGCTTACCGGCAAGGCCCTCTTCGGCAAAAGCCTTTGCCAGCTTGTCGAACAACACCCCCTTTTGCCGCTCGTTGACACGCTCTACAGCCTTAAGCACTTCAAGCGAGTAGCCGTGGTCGTCGGCCGTCTTTATAAGGGCCTTTACGTCTTTAGGGAAACACGAACCGCCGTAGCCGCAACCCGGATAGAGGAATTTCCGCCCGATTCTCGTATCCGAACCGATGCCGGCACGCACCTTGTTGACATCCGCCCCGACAAGCTCGCACAGGTTCGCAATGTCGTTCATGAAACTTATACGCGTGGCAAGCATCGAGTTTGCGGCGTATTTCGTCATCTCGGCACTGGGGATATCCATAAAGATCACACGGAAATTATTGATCAGGAACGGACGATACAGCTTTGTCAGGATCTTCTTGGCCCGCTCGCTTTCCACGCCAATGACAACCCTGTCAGGACTCATGAAGTCCTTTATGGCGTTACCTTCCTTCAAAAATTCAGGATTGCTGGCCACGTCGAAGACGACGTTCGCTCCGCGTTTGTCAAGTTCTGATTTTATGGTGTCATAGACCTTTCGCGACGTTCCAACGGGAACGGTGCTTTTCGTTACCACGACCAAGTAACGGTTAAGATTCTCGCCTATCGTCTTGGCAACCTGCAACACATACTTCAAATCAGCGCTGCCGTCCTCGTCGGGAGGAGTTCCCACGGCGGTGAAAATGATCTCTTGGTCGTTGATTACGTCGGGCAAAGACGTTGAGAACTTCAACCTGCCGGCCTTGACATTCTTCAAGACAAGCTCGTCGAGACCCGGTTCATAAATAGGTATCACGCCCTTTTTTAGCGCGTCTATCTTATGTTCGTCGACGTCGACGCATGTTACGGTCGCCCCGGTTTCGGCAAAACAGGCCCCTGAGACCAAGCCGACGTATCCGGTTCCTACTATCGCAATATTCATATACTACTTATTATCTTGAATATAAATGATCATCATCTGACTCACGCCGCATCAGGATAACGTTACGTCATCAACGATTGGCATGTGGTTAATAAAGACACACCTTATTATATATTAAATCATGACTGCCGCAAACGTTCTCTTCCAATCCGAAATTTAATATATCAGGCCGTGGCTTCACCCATGAAGTAAACCACATTAATACATTATGATTCACATGCAAAAGTATAAAATATTATCTGAAATACGATATGCCGTTTTCATTTTTTACGTTTAAGCACCGAATATATTTGTTTTTTCCGAAGAAAAGCACTAATTTTGCAGCATGATTGAATTGGACAGGCATATTGAAATATTGTTGTTAAGCAATGATTGCGTTATCGTACCTTGCTTGGGAGGCTTCGTTGCAAGCCACGTATCTGCAAGATACGACGAAAACGATAATATGTTTATTCCTCCATTGAGAACGCTTGGATTCAACGCAAAGCTGAATGTCAACGATTCACTTCTTGTCCAATCATACGCCGAGACCTACGACATTAGTTACCCCGAAGCATACACTCGCATTGAGAACGAGGTAAACGAGTTAAAACAGCATTTGGCCAACAACGGCTCATTCATGCTTAACGGCATAGGTACGCTTTACATGAACAAGGAGGGGAACATAGAGTTCACTCCATGCGAGGCGGGCATCCTAACGCCCGACTTATACAGCCTTAGTTCGTTCGAGATGAAAAAAAGCATAAAAGACGCTCCCGAACAAGGCAGGAAAAAGAAGAAAGCCGCAACCATACCGCTGTCGTCACCGCTCGGCAACACGGGCATGCCGCTGACATACGTCGACGCCAACGAAACCGCAACGGATAAAACCGACATTGACGAAAGGCGGATACAAATAAGAGTCAGCGCCATAAGGAATTTTGTCGCAGCCGTAATAGCCGTAATATTATTCCTCGCATTAGGCACGCCGGTCAATGAGGGCAACTCAGCAATGCAAACAAGCAACATCGATAACGGAATAATACAGAAGCTCGTAAACGACGGATACAATAATATAAAAAACGCAAAGAGCATAAAACTCGAAGCAAAAAAGGAAGTAAGCAAAGACACTGACTCAATAAAGAAAAAGGAGGTAAAAGCACTTACGCAAAAAGAAGCGACCACCGACGGCAGTCAGGCAGCCACCGAAGAGAAAGACTATTATTGCCTCGTATTGGCAAGCAGGGTGACTAAGAACAACGCTGATGAATTTACAAGAAGCCTTAGCAAGCAAGGACTTAAGCATGCAAAGACTTTAGTGGAGAAAAACAGGTCGGTAAAAGTAGTCTACGGACATTATGACACGGAGAACGAAGCACTTGAAATGCTAAACAACTTACGCGGAAACAAATATTTTAATGAGGCTTGGGTCTACCAAGTAAGAAACTGAAAACAATGAAAAGAGTCAGATGCCCTAAATGTGATGAGTTCATTACGTTCGACGAAACGAACTACAAGGAAGGCCAATCGTTAGTATTTGAATGTCCGCAGTGCGGAAAACAATTCGGAATAAGAATCGGAAAGTCTAAACTCCGAAACACGCAAAAAGAAGAAAATCCGGACGAGGCAGCCAATGAACACGGATACGGCTCAATCGTAGTGATAGAAAACGTGTTTCATTATAAGCAGGTACTTCCACTGAAATACGGCGACAACTCTATCGGTCGGTATATGAAAGGCAGCAAGACAACCCTCCCGATAGAGACCAACGACCCAAGCATAGACATCAACCATTGCGTCATTAACGTGTCGAAAGACAAAGCAGGGGGTTTGAAATACGTCTTGCGCGACGGTCCGAGCAACACAGGAACATTCGTCGACAACGAGATATTGGGCGACCGTGAAAGAAGGATAATATACGACGGAACGCTTTTCACCATAGGTGCTACGAGCATAATACTTCGTGCCGAAAACAATGACGACGACGATTGACCGTCAGCACTTCAACACATGCTCTTATAAAACATCTTTTTAAAATATCATAAGGGAATGTATTCATATCATCGACCGTCACATGTTAATAATTCATAAAGTTGCTCATTTAAATAAGAAACTTCCTTACAAGAACAAATTTAATTGTACCTTTGCAGCCGATTTATAAACAATATAAAGTCGAACTTTATTAATTAAAAAACTTAATTATTATTTTTTATGTCAGAATTAAAGAACGTACAACCATTGGCAGACTTCGATTGGGAAGAGTTTGAGAATGGAAGTAGTGTAAAAGTAAGCAAGGAAGAACTGGAAAAGGCTTACAACGAAACCCTTAACAAGGTCAGCGAGCACCAAGTCGTAGACGGAACCGTTATTTCTATTGACAAGAAAGAAGTAGTAGTAAACATCGGTTACAAGAGCGACGGTATCATTCCTGCAAGCGAATTCCGCTACAACCCCGACCTGAAGGTAGGCGATACTGTTGAAGTTTACGTTGAGAATCAGGAAGACAAGAAGGGACAGCTTCTCCTCTCACACAAGAAAGCCCGTCTAAGCAAGAGCTGGGAGCGCATCAACGCAGCCCTCGACAACGAAGAAGTCATTCAAGGCTACATTAAATGCCGCACTAAGGGTGGCATGATTGTTGACGTATTCGGTATCGAAGCATTCCTCCCGGGCAGCCAAATTGACGTTCACCCGATACGCGACTACGACGTATTCGTAGGCAAGACTATGGAGTTCAAGGTCGTTAAGATCAACCAGGAGTTCCGCAACGTCGTTGTTTCGCACAAGGCTCTCATCGAGGCTGAACTTGAAGCACAGAAGAAAGAAATCATCAGCAAGCTGGAGAAAGGCCAAATACTTGAAGGTACGGTTAAGAACATTACTACCTACGGAGTATTCGTCGATCTCGGCGGCGTAGACGGACTCATCCATATCACCGACCTTTCTTGGGGCCGCGTAAGCGATCCGCACGAAGTAGTTACATTGGATCAGAAGATCAATGTCGTCATACTCGACTTCGACAACGAGAAGAAACGTATCGCCCTCGGCTTGAAGCAGCTTACTCCCCATCCGTGGGATGCGCTCGATCCGAATCTTAAGGTTGGCGACCACGTTAAGGGTAAAGTTGTCGTTATCGCTGACTACGGTGCATTCGTTGAGATTGCTCCGGGCGTAGAAGGCCTTATCCACGTTTCTGAAATGAGCTGGAGCCAGCACCTGCGCAGCGCACAAGAGTTCATGCATGTAGGCGACGAGGTTGAAGCCGTAATCCTTACTCTCGACCGCGAGGAGCGCAAGATGTCTCTCGGCATCAAACAGCTGAAAGAAGATCCGTGGGAGACAATCGAAGTTAAATATCCCGTAGGAAGCAAACACACGGCAAAGGTGCGCAACTTCACTAACTTCGGTATCTTCGTTGAACTTGAGGAAGGTGTTGACGGTCTCATCCACATCAGCGACCTCTCTTGGACAAAGAAAGTTAAGCACCCGTCTGAGTTCACTCAAGTTGGAGCCGACATTGACGTAGTTGTTCTTGAAATAGACAAGGAGAACCGCCGTCTCAGCCTCGGACACAAACAGCTCGAAGACAACCCGTGGGATACTTACGAGACGATCTATACTCCCGGTTCAATCCATACAGGTAAGATTACCGAAGTTATGGACAAGGGTGCCGTAATCGCACTCAACGAAGGCGGTGAAGGCTTTGCTACACCGAAGCATCTCGTTAAGGAAGACGGTTCTCAAGCCCAGCTCGGCGAAGAACTTCAGTTCAAGGTTATCGAGTTCGTCAAGGAGACAAAGCGTATCATCCTTTCACACAGCCGTACATTCGAGGATGTTAAGGAAGAGCCCAAGAAGGCTCCCCGCAAGAAGGCAAAGAAGGAGGAAACTCCTGCAATCAATAACGTTGCAGCAGGTACGACTCTCGGCGATATCGACGCTCTTGCAGAACTGAAAGCTAAGATGGAAAAAGGCGAATAATAAGAAACTGCCTTCATCATAAACTAATCCCCGTTGCCTATCTTGAGCAACGGGGATTTTTCATCACTACGCATGACAGTCACTAATAAAATCATATGAAAGTATTTTTACCGCTCACGTATTTGTTGTATATTTGCAGGCCACATAACAACAAATCCAATGAAAAAGTTTTTAGAACACGTTGCAGAAGATATAGTCAATAAATATGGGACCGACCTGTCACGTATAGCCGTCGTTTTCCCTAACAAGCGTGCGTCACTTTTCCTAAACGAATATATCGCAATAAAAGCGAAACGCCCGATTTGGTCTCCGGCATACATTACAATCAGCGAGTTTTTCCGTAAAAACTCATCATTATCCATTGGAGACCCGATTAAGCTAATCTGCGAAATACACAAGAGCTTTACTAAATGTACCGGTATCGACGAAAGTCTCGACCATTTCTACGGTTGGGGACAATTACTTTTGGCAGATTTCGATGATATAGACAAGAACATGGCCGATGCGTCAAATGTGTTCAAAAAAGTAAAGGACATACACGAACTTGACGACATATCATATCTTGACGAAGAGCAGAAAGACACGCTACGGAAATTCTTCAGCAACTTCACAGGTGATTACGATTCGGAACTTAAGAAACGCTTTCTTAAGTTATGGTGTCATTTGGAGGATATTTACAATGACTTTAAGTCACGTCTACGCGAACAAAACATCGCATACGAAGGCATGTTATACCGTGAGGTGACGTCAAGCAAATCTATCTGCCTCGACTTTGACAAATACCTATTCGTTGGATTTAACGTGATACAGACTGTCGAGCAACAGCTCTTCTCGTTCCTGCAAAAAGAAGGTAAAGCCGGATTCTATTGGGATTTTGACAAATACTACATGCCCAAGCATGAATCCCCATTAATCTCAAACGAAGCAGGACACAATGTCTCAAGATTCCTACAGTCATTCCATAACGAGCTTGACATAAAGGATCCTGACATATACGACAACTTTAACAACGATAAAGAACTCACGCTAGTCAGTGCGGCAACTGAAAACATCCAGGCAAGATACGTAAACAACTGGCTGAAAGAAAACAACAGATACAAAGAAGGACGCAATACGGCTATCGTGCTTTGCAACGAATCATTATTACCGGCTGTAATCCATTATATACCAAGCGAAGCTGAAAGCGTAAATATTACGACGGGATTCCCATTGTTCCAAACGCCGGTCTCGTCGTTCGTACTCCAACTGTTGGAACTTAAAATCAACGGATACTCGCCCGATAAGAATACTTTCAGAGTAAGCCAAGTGCTGCAAATATTGTCACATCCATATTCCAAATATGTGTCAGAAAACTCAATATGCCTTTCAAACAAGCTGAAAGAGGAAAGGATATACCACCCTACATCGTCTGTACTTTCAATGGACGATAACCTTGCCGTACTTTTCGACAATACGGCAAGCAAAGATTCATTTGTTGAATGGATCTTAAAAATATTAAGAATCATAGCGGACAAATGTGGAGAATGCGAGAAGGATCCGTTAACTCAAGAGTCA
Organism: uncultured Prevotella sp.; assembly: GCA_944319945.1. Classification (GTDB taxonomy): domain Bacteria; phylum Bacteroidota; class Bacteroidia; order Bacteroidales; family Bacteroidaceae; genus Prevotella. The sequence continues at coordinate 33,706 of CALUFN010000008.1, read as the reverse complement.
TTGTTCAGGATGTACACCCTGTGCAACAGGATAAACGGACTGATCAAATCTGGCGATCTTGTCGTAGATACTATCACATTACAGAAACTCATCATACAACTAATAAATTCCACAACTATCCCGTTCCACGGCGAACCTGCAGAAGGCATCCAGGTCATGGGTATATTGGAAACAAGAAACTTGGACTTCGACCACATCCTGATACTATCATGCAACGAAGGCAACATGCCCAAAGGGATAAACGACTCTTCGTTTATCCCTTATTCGATAAGGAAAGCCAACGGGCTGACCACGATAGACAACAAGGTTGCCATATATGCCTACTATTTCTACAACCTGATACAAAGAGCGTCTGACGTAACGATAACTTACAACAACTCTACCGAGAACGGACACACGGGGGAAATGAGCCGCTTCATGTTGCAACTGATGATAGAAAGCAAATTCAACATAAGGCGCATATCTCTACAAGCCGGTCAGCAAACAATTCACAAGCATGCAACAGACATAGAGAAAGACGAAAGAGTGACAGCAGTGCTTAACTCAATGGACTATATATCGCCGACATCTATAAACCGCTACATGCGATGCCCGTTACGATTCTATTACAACAACATCGCCCTGATCAAAGAGCCGGAAGAAGACGAAATGGAGGAAATGAGCAATAGGATTTTCGGTAATATATTCCACTTGTCTTCCGAAAAACTGTACAGGAGTCTCATGCAAAATGACGGCCGCGTCACTCCTGAGAACATAACTTACGCCTTAAAGCACAAAGAGCTTATAGAAAGGGTCGTAGACGAGTCGTTCAGTGAAACGATGTTCAACGACAAGCATACGACTAAGCGCATTGAATACAACGGACTTCAACTGATCAACCGAGAGGTCATAATAAGATACATCCGTCGTCTTCTTGAAACCGATGCCCTGCTGGCTCCATTCAGAATCAAGGACGTGGAATCGTCGGTCTATAAAAAGATCAGGATACACACAAGTGCCGGACAGCGTGAAATAAGCATCGGTGGACGTATTGACAGACTCGACCAAATACGCGACAAAAACACCGGAATTGAAAGGAGACGCATAATAGACTATAAGACCGGACGCGGAATAACGAAGAAAATAAACTCCGTAGACGAGATATTCAAAATGCCTACTGAACAAGGCAAACACGCCGACTACTTCCTGCAGACGATGCTTTACGCTACGATAATAAGGCACGATACCAACCTTAACGGCGACAACATGCCCGTAAGCCCGGCCTTGCTCTTCATTCAACAAATGTCAGGCGAAGACTATGACCCAACAATAGCTATCGGCAAGAATAAGGTAACAGACATTGCCGACTATGAAGAGGAGTACAATGCGAACCTTAACAGAATCGTATCTGAGATTTTCGAGCCGACCATACCGTTCCGGCCTACAAAAGACAAGGCCGCATGCGAGTATTGTCCTTACCGTGGGCTATGCGGATTATAAGGCATAATACCGGTCAACGCATAGACTCGTCGGTGAAAGAGAGAGGCAACAGACCATTTATACCGTTTATCTCATAAATGACTTTAGCTCCGCAAAGGTATATACGTATCTTGTGACCGTAACGGTGCTCCATCTCTAATATGACCTGGCGGCATGAACCGCACGGTGACACAGGCTCTTCAACGAATCCAGAGGAATTTCTCGCGGAAATGGCTATATGCGTCACCGCGCTTTGGGGATGATTAGACTGGGCGTTGAATATGGCTGCACGCTCGGCACACATGGCTACGGGGAACGCAGCATTCTCTTGGTTGGCCCCTACTACTATCATGCCGTCCTCAAGCCTAACGGCGGCCCCTACCCTGAATCCAGAATAAGGCGAATAGGAGTTGTCAGTAGCTTTCATGGCCATGTCTGCCAGCTGCCTGATGTCTTCAGGCAGTTCTTCGTACTTATAAACATTAATCTCCGTCTTTATCGTTACGTGTTCCATATTGCTTATGGTTTAATCGTCGTCATCTTTGAAAAACTCATAGCATCCGATATCCGGAGCGTCGTCGCGTTGCCTTCCGTCCCGGTCTTCGGGCAGTGAATAGTCCTTATTTGCCTTACTTATTGCGCTCGACAGCGAATCAAGGTGGAAATCGTATCTTTGCAGGTCGATGTCAGCCAGCCGGAAGTTCTCCTCACCCGTCACGGCGGCAGTGTCTTTAACGTCTTCCCATATCACGTCGATGATGTTTTCATCGTCAGACACCGAATCGGTGCGGAGCAATGAGCTTATGAAACGGTAATTGAACAACGTCGTGCCCAACGTGTCAACATTGTCGGCCATTACCATATCTTCGCCGTATCCCGTCACGATGCTGTTGATGCAGTCCATGCGCTCAAGCGGATAACGCACAGAGTCTATGTGGTTGGCGTACCGCAGGGCCACTCCCCTATTAGAGTCAAACGGATAAAACTGCCCAAGCGTGCAATGTGTTAGCGCAACGTTGCCGCCATATACGGCCACGCAATCGTTCAACACGTTAGTTATCTGGCTGTTTCTCACGTCTACCATGCAGCTTACGGTCTTCAGGCCGTACCCTTGACAGTTGTGTAACGTGCTGTTGTAAAGCCGCAGCTTCAAGCGTGACACGTCTGAAGAGTCGCACACTATCCCGTCGAACGTTCCGTGCAGGTCGGTATAAGTCACCACGTTGTCGTAAGACGAGCTGCGCAACCTTACGCCCTGCCATTGTCCACTGACGCCGTCGTAAGGCAGATAGTCAAACATGCGGTCTGTACGGTCGCCCCTAAGCACCACTTCGTTGCCCGCCGTTCCCTCTGCCACCAGCCTGCCGTAGACGTCGATTCCGGCGTCGGCATGGAAATACAGCGTCATGCCGGCCGGTATGCGCAGCGTGGCGAGGCTGTCAACCTTGATGCCGCCGTATATCACCACGGGCTTACCGTGCCCGTCGATGGTGGAATCGCCGCTGATCACGACGTTTCTCATCAACGCAGCGTCCCACGTATAAGCGTTTAGGTTCACCTTCTGCTCCACCCCGCTCTCCAGTGCGAAGACGAGATCGTCTTCAAGCAACTGGGGGCCGTCCTTGCCATTGGTCGGGGAGGTCAGCTCTACGAAGACACGTATGCTGTCGTTGTTTCTCACTTCAACGCCAAGCACCTGATATCCCGCAGTGGGACTGAGGTACTCGCCGTCTACGTTCACCCTGAATCCCGTCTGGTTGCCGTTGGCAAGGCGGACGTTCACGCAGCGTATGCCGTCGCCCGAGCGGTTGTAGACCCAAAAGGTGCGTGTCGACGTGGGGACGGTTGAGAAAACGGTATCCATCCTGACCGTATCGGTCGAGAACGTAAAAAGGTGTGACGGCGACGTGCTGAACGAATCGTCGTCGGTACATGCCGCCGTGATCATCATGCACACGGCGGCTAACAATATCGCGAATGTCTTTCCCATTGTTAGATATAACGGAGGATTGCGCCGGATATTGCGTCAGAGACAAAGTAAAGGGATGATTTCACGTTGTGGTCGGGCCGTAGCCGTCACCTTATCATTTTCACTAGATTGGAGTAGTCGTTGTTCTTAAGCAAGTCTTCTATCCCTACATGCTTGTTGGCACTCATATACTTGTCCACAGCACTTATGTAGACCGACTTGAAGAATTTATGCCCGAGGGCCACGTTGCACACCCACATTATCTTGCCTATGTGCAAGTCGCGCTCCACTTGGGGTCTCGACTCGAAATCGGGCATCGGATAAAGGCTCAGCAAATAGAAGCTGATGCATTCGGGCACGATGTGCTCGCGCGTCATCGACTCACGCTGTGCCGGGTGGTAATACTTCTTATATAATGGATAATCCTTGCCGAGGTACTTGTCGAGTGATATTCCGATCATGCGGTCGCCGATGACGATGCTTTGGTCCAACGCGCTGATCTGTGCGTACACCTGCGGTATGGGCAGGTCGGGTATGCGTTTCCTCAGCCTGTCGAACGCGTCGTTCAGCCGGGCGTTGATGTCGTCCATATTGGCATACTGCGACTCGGCGTCGGAGACTATCGTCTGCAACGTGGAGTCCTGAAAGAACGCCAGGAACTTATGGTTGATCTGGGGGTCGTTCACTTCGCCAAGCCTCAATACGTCTTCAAGCAAAGTGCGAGTCTCTATCGGATAGTCCATGTTCATTTGCTGGAGGGCCGAAAAGTCGCCCGTAGTCAGGTACTGGCTCTCCAACCTGTCGTAACGGCACACCTCTATGCGGTGCTCGCCGTCACCATCGCCAAAGGGCTTCAACTTCATGTCGCACGACACGAAAAGCACCAACGCCATTATCAATAAACTCCAGACTTTACCCACAAGCAATATAATTTATGTCTGCAAAAATACTAAAAAATATTGTATATTCCAACACAACCGCTAAAAAAATTAAACATTTATGATGATTATTGGGGCTTCTTTTACATAAAACACAAAAATGGCTAAATTTGCAAAATATATTCAAAGCGGTGCTTGCCCAGCAATCCGCCGCTACGCTATCATGCGTCACACTTGCATTGACATAACATAAAACATAAATCACTATGAACAAGAAACTACTTACAAGCATGCTGGTCTTATGTGCCTCAGCGTCGGCATCGGCCCAAAAGACCTTCGACGTAACCGTCACCAACGACTATCCTAAGGCAAAATCAAACGCGCCGGTCGTGCTGCGGCTCGACAAGTACGGCTTCGACGTGAAATCGGCTTTAGTGAAAACCGACGGCCGTGAGATACCGTGCCAGCTCGACGACATCGACCAAGACGGCCGCTTCGACGAGCTGTGCTTCATCACCGACGTTGCCGGAAACGTATCTAAGAAATTCACCGTCACACTCTACGACGAGGGCGAGCCGCGCAACTACCAACCCCAAGTGTACGTAGAGATGCTCTTGAGCAACAAGAAGGTGAAGCAGAGCAACAAGCAAGACTTGTACATATCGCAGCTGACCGTAGACAACGGCACCAACCCCTACTGGACGTTACACCACCACGGAGCGGCCTTCGAGAACGACATGGTGGCCTACCGCATCTACTTCGACCACAGGCAGACCGTTGACATATACGGCAAATACGAGAGGAGGCTCGAGCTGAAGGAAACCCAGTTCTATCCCGACGAGCAGCAGAAGGCCGCCCGCTACGGCGACGACGTGCTTTGGGTGGGCTCGACGCTCGGCTTGGGCACGCTGCGAGGCTGGGACGGCGGCAAGCCCACGATGCTCACCGACGTAGACAAGAGAAGCCAAAGGATAATATCACGCGGCCCGATACGTACCATAGTGGAAGTGAAAGACAAGGGCTGGACGCCGCAGCCAGGAGACAAACCGATCGACATGACGGCTCTCTACACCCTGTATGCCGGCCGACGCGAGTGCAGCGTAGACGTGAAGTTCAGCAAGCCGGCTGCGGGCTACCTGCTGTCGACGGGCTTCATCAACGTGAAAAACTCCACCGAATATTCCGACAAGAAAGGCCTACGCGGATGCTGGGGCACAGACTGGCCCGTATCGGCTAAGGACAGCGTAGGCCACAAGCGTGAGACCGTCGGCTTGGGCATCTGCGTTCCCGAGGAATACATCGTAAGCGAAGAGCCGGCCAATAAGGACAACTACGCATACGTAATAAAGACCGACACCGACGAGCTTCATTACAAGATAACATTCTGCAGCGACAACGAGACCTTCGGATACCACAGCGATGAAGAGTGGTACTCCTTCCTTAAAGAATGGAAAGAAGATCTCGCGCATCCCTTAAGAATAGCAGACAAGTAATCAGTTTACAAGTTAATAGCAGACGAGTCGCAGACAAGGAGATTTGCTTAGTTGATATGCAAAAAGCAGACAAGGAAAATCTCATTGTCTGCTTTTTGTATCTAAATGACTTGTCACTTGTCTGCTAAAAAATCACCTTGCCGTTATATGGAAGCATCCCTGTTTCACCTCGTATTTCACGTAGCAGCGACCACGTTCGCGCATATCCCTCAGCACCTCGCTCAGCACCCATTTCAGCGTATCGTTGCGCACGGCGCGGCGCGGCGGACCTTCGGCCGGACTTACCGTCTTATACCTATTATAACAGATGTCGAACGTCGTGCCGTACATGTGGCACGAGTTTTCCGTGGCATTCATGTTGTGCGTGCGCAGCTTCTTCACGTCGGCACGCGAGCGCAGCACGCTCGTCACGATGATTTGGTGGAGTGGTATGCCCTTTATCTGCAGGCTGTCGTAATAAGCGCGTCCTATGTCGCCAAGCAATACGGCGGCACGAGGCACCAGGTAAGGAATGCTGCTGCTCAGCGGGTCTACGTGATAATAAGGGCTTGCGCCAACGTAAACAAGCTCACGCTTACGCTTCTCGGCGTCCTTGCGGTCTTCCACGGGCTTTACGCCGCCCTCGTTTGCCGCAACGAGCTGCACGTCGTTGTTGTCAGGGAAGGTGCGGCTGAAGCCCGGCACGCTGTTAATACGGTGCTTCACCACCCGGCCCTCGGCGTCGAAAAACGAGGCGAGCGGGAAGCCCTCGGCCGCACTTGTAGGCTTCATCGGCACGACGTGACTTTCCACTACATGTGTCGCACTGTCATTGCCTACAGTGACCGTGCTGTCGGCCAAAGCCGTTGCGACGGCATCCTCACGATCCTCGGCCACCGAGGGGAATATCAGGCGGACAAGAGCCAGCACCGTCACCACGGCGGCGAAGCCCGCTAAGTAATTATTCTTGGTTATTCTCATAATTCCTGATTACGGACAATATGCGTTGGGATATCTCAGGGTCTGGCAAGTCCGATTTCAAGTCGCACACCGCGTAAGCGAAGTTGTCGGCCAGGCATTCCTCGGGGTTTATCACGTAGCCTGTGTTGCGCCCCACCTGCGTGTAGAAGTCCGTGGCACGCTCGAGCGGCACTATCACCGTCCGCCCGTCCTTCCTTACAGGCTCGAAGCCGTCGTCAAGCGGCACTAGGCCGATGTTCACATAGTCGAACAGCGAGCCTCCGGCGTAGTCGCGGTCAGAGTAGATCAGCATCGTGTAAGGCCGTTTCACGCCGTCGACGGTCAGCATGGCGTAGCTGTCATAGCGGTTAACGTCGGGGTTGGATATTCGCCTTTCGGTCACGTCGTCGGCAAAGCTGATTTCCTTGTCGAGCACGTTGAAGCCGATGACGCCGTACAAGGCCTTGCGGAAGTCGGGGTTGTTGCGCGTCAGCACATGGAAGGTCTCATGCGCTACGAAATACACCAGCCCGTCGGCCGTCAGTTTTTTCAACTCCTCCTCGCCCATGCATATTATGTTCTCCCTCGTGTAGGCCCCGGCTCCACCCTCCTCTTCCATTGTCGTCTTGACAAGAATGAAATCGTCGGGCAGCGGCAGCGTAAGCCCCTTCTCGGCCAGTTTATCGTGGAAGATACCGAACGCCTTCCTCAACGAGTCCTTGTCGGCAGCGGTAAAGTCGCGCGTGTAAGTCTTTATGCGCTCCATCAGTTCGCCGCGCGTGGCACCCTTACGCCCCATGCGCGCCTCGATGTCGAAACGTCCCCAGTTGTCCGTGTTCTTATCGGGAGTAGAGAGCATCGCCGCAGCCTCATTTGAGTCGACGAACTTAAGCGTAAACACATCGCTTCCGGCCTTTGCCTGTGCGACAGCCATGACCGTGCCGAACAAAAGCGCCACGGCCGTATTACGAAAAATATTTATGCGAAACATCAAACTAACTTTTAAGCTACTCAAAAAATATTCTGCAAAGATAACGCAAACGAGCGTAATGCAAGTTTACTTGCAAATTGCCGAATGCAGTTTATCTTCTGCAAAGGTAGCGCAAAAAAGTGAGACTAAGGAGAAATATGCGGAATAAGATAGGATTTTTAGAAGGCAGCCGTTGCCAACCATATCAAAATCTACTGTAAAACGAAAGGTAACCTTTCGGGTTCATCCGCAGTTTAGGTGTATGACTTTTAATTATAATCAAATCGTACCATCGAATTTTCTTCTTAAAAGAAAAAATTTCAATACATTATCCATAAATAAACAATTCGCTATTTGAAATTCCGTTTCTTCAGCCAGATTTGAACAAATATCATGTGCAATGTATTGATTATCACGTGATTACGAATTACACCATTTATATAAAGGACTATATATCAAGCATTTAGCACTATATACCTAAACTTCGGATGAACCACAAATATGCCCGTGGCGGAATCGTTATTCGCCACCGGCAGGAGAGCCGCACAACGCCGGCAGCAGCCTCTTTAAGGCGAACAGCATGGCAACGACGGCTATCGCACCGCCAACATAACCTATCACCGATATTGAATAGTCGTCGACAACCATTCCACCGACGAACGCACCACCGCCTATACCTATATTGAAGATCGAAGAATATATCGACACGGCCACCGTAGTGGCCTCGGGCGAGTTGCGTATGGTCTCAAACTCGGTGACAAGATTGAACATGGTGAACAACAGTCCCCAAACCATGCAGTAGCCCACTGCCGAGTACGTGTTGAAGGTCATCGGCCGCATCAAGAACAACACTACGGGCATGCCCACGGCAACAAAAACGAGGAACGCCCTGCGGCGGCGCCCGTAAAAGCGCGAGAACAACACGCTGCTGCCAACGCCGGCTATGCCGAAGAGCATCAGCGTGAGCGTGGTAAGGCTGTCGCTCATGCCGGCCACCTGCTTCATGAACGGCTCAATGTAGCTGTAACCTGTGTAATGGGCCAGCACCGCAAGGAAGATAAAAACATAAATACCCGCCAGCACGGGCGACTTGATCAACCCCGGCAGGCTCTTCACAGAGGCATTTTGCTTGTTGGGTACGGGTGGGAACATCAGCGCCAACAAGACGAAAGCCAACAAGGCGGCCCCACCCACGCAACCGAAAGTAACTCTCCAACCGAGATGCAAGCCAATAACGCGCCCCATTGGCATGCCCACTATCATAGCCAGCGACGTGCCCGTGATTATCATTCCGAGGGCGGCCTCGCGCTTGCCCTCGGGCGCGATGTGTACGGCTAAGGGCGACATTATCGACCAAAAAATAGCATGCGAGCACGCCACGCCGAGGCGCGAGGCCATAAGCATGGTGAAATTAGCAGACACGGCCGAGACCGCATGACTGACTATGAAAAGGCCTATGATGGCCAAAAGAATCTTACGGAAACCATACTTGCCGACTGCAAGCATCAGCGGCAGCGACATCACGGCCACGAACCATGCATAGACGGTTATCAAGAGGCTTGTACGCGCCTCGCTCATGCCGAAGTCGGCGGCAATGTCAGAGAGCAGGCCTATGGGTACGAACTCGGTTGTATTGAATATGAACGCCGTAAACGACAGCACCACTAACAGGAGCCACCGCCGCGCGTCGCCGCCTCTGAAGCCTCCGATTCCGTCGGGCACAACGTGCCCCCGGCCGCCGCCTTTCGAGATCGTGCCATCCGTTTTTACCACTCCTGCCGCATCTGCGGACTTTTCCTGAAAACAATCTGATACGGTTGCGCCGCTTACAACGGCAGACTCGCCGATAAAACCACTGTTCATCTATCAAACAAATTATTATCCTAAAATCGGGCGCAAAAGTAAGAATAATCAATAGAATACGCAAAAATCGGACGCAAAAAATCAACTTGCCACGCACGTCTTCCCCACCCAGGCACGTCTATCATGCCTACGGATGCAACAGGATTGTAACATTCTGAGTAAAAGAACGTTACATAAGGCAGTGTAAAAGGTAACCTTTTACTGCCCGAAAGGCTACCTTTTACAAGCTAAAAGGCATCCTTTTGAAGGGCGATAAGCTACGTTTCAGAACTTAACGTTTATGCCGGCCATCACCGTGCGCCCTCTCAACGGCACATGAAGATACCTGTAATTAGCACCTTGATACGACGAAACCTCGTAACTTACGCGGTCGAGTAGGTTGACGGCCATAAGCGTTACGGCGAGCGTCTTGGTAACATCAAGCCTCGCTCCTGCGTTCAGGAACAAGTCGGTGGAATATCTGTCGTGTGTTATTTCGTATGCCGTCGCCGCCGCTTCGGCATACAGGCGCAACGTTTTCAACGGCACAAAGTCGAGGCGTAGGGAGCCGAAGACATTCTTTAGTACGTTGGCCGACTGCGAAAATGCGTCGGGCCGCTTCCACGTCATGTTGCCGGCTACGGTGAGATTAGCCGTAAGCCAACCGAATTTGTCCCACGACGCACCGACCTGCGCACTTGCCGCGTCGTACCTTATATAATCTTCCACTCCGTTTTGGGATGCAAAGGCCTTGTTATAAGAATACATGGCAGAGCCTTTCAGGGTGAGATGCGCGCCGCGCCACACTTTCTTTACGTTGGCCGCCGCGCTGACCGCCGTTCGGCGGTTGTCGCCCCATACTGGGCGGATAAGCGTCAGGTCGCCTGCGTAGAGATAGCTGTAATACCTATCTTGCATAGTCTGCTGCCAGCCTGCGTACACGTTCCATGAGAGCATCGTCGCCGTATTGAGCCACGAGAGGCGGATGTCGGCCATTGCCGTGCGGCTGAACGACATGCTATCCGTGCCAAAAGTCAGCGTGCGGTAGTTGTTCGCCATAACGCCCGTGAACGGTATGGTCCGTGTGTCGGCGTTGCGGTTTACGCCGACTGACGCGTCGACGGTCGTCATGAAACCTAACTTATAGTCAATGTCGAGCAGCGGAGAGAACAAAGCCTTGCGTGTCTTAACGCCGCCGGCAGGATACGAATACGACACATATTCCACGGGTAGGGTCAGCGTAACCGTGCCGTCAGGCAAGTTATATTCATATTGCGGCTCAATGGTATGCAGCCAATAGCCGCCTTTCATACCTGAATTAAGTCCGCCGGCGCATGTCTGCCAGTGCTTATGCTCAAGAATATAACCGAGGCCGAGGTTGCCGCCGAAAAGTCCGAAGTTCGTGCCTATGCGGTTGCGGGTGAACAGGTTGCGCAGCCTTACGGTGTTGTCAGTGGCGGCGTCGCCGTATGCAGGGATTATGCCGAGCCGTTCCCTTGAAGCGTAAAAGCGCACTATCGACGACACGTCAAAGAGCAGCGCGCCCGTGTTTACGGTAGCTTCAGCCACGTTCTGCACGTCATACAGCCTGTGCCGAACCCGCTCCTGCAGTACGCCGAGGTTGCTGCCGCAGTTGTTTCGCGCGTCGCCGAGATTGAACATAGCCGATGCTTCCTCCGTAAGATACAGTCGTCGGGAGTTCAGTTCGTAGCGCAACAAGCCTTTCATCAGTTCCTTTTTGTCGTGTATGTCGTTGCTTTCAAATATGCTTACTGTGTCCTCTTTTGCGGCGTATAGGTTGAGAGTGCTGTCCTGTTGCGTGCCGCTGTCGCGGTAATAGTATGCATTGAGGCGCAAGGTTTGCTCTTGCGTGAATGCGTGCAGATAGTTGAGTCCGGCGTAATAAGATTTGTTGCGAAGGTAATACAGAGGCGACACGGGCGGTGTCTGTGCCGTTGGCGAATAGAGAAAAGGCTCGGGCAACGGCTCCTCGGTGTACATCCCGGTGTAGTTGCCCATGCCGTGCGTCAGGCTTTCAAGACTTATTCCGCAGTTGTTCATCATCCCCGTGAGCAGCATTTGGTTTTTCCGGTTGATGTTAATGGCCGCCAGGCGGTTGTTCCATACGATGGGGCTGCCGCCTATGCCGCCGTCGGCCTCGCCGAACGGACGGGCCTTATAGTCACGCTTCAGCTTAAGGTTGAGCGTGGCGCGGTCGTTGCTCACCTTACCTTCGAGAACCTTTACTGGCTGGTTGCGCTCCATTATCTGTACCTGCGCCACGGCCTCCGCCGGCATGTTTTGCGTTGCTTGGTTATACTGGTCGCCCATTAGGTCAAGCCCCTCGATGTTCACTTTGTTTACGGCCTTGCCTTGATAGCTTATCTGCCCGTCGTCGCTCACCTCTATGCCTGGCATCCGTTTGAGTACGTCCTCTATGCTGCGGTCCTGCTCCCGACGGAAGGCATCCACGTTGTAAAGCAGCGTATCCTTGCGCCGCGTTATAGGGTCGGCGGTCACCGTGACGTTTTCAAGCTCCACGGCGGCGCGCTCCAAGCGTGCGTCATACCGTGTGTTACCCTCCTTAACAGGTACGCGCAGTGTCTCGTAACCGAGAAATGCAAACTCTATCTGTCGTCCGCCGTCAATGGATTTCAGCCTATACGTGCCGTCGCTCTTTGTCAACGCGTAAGCAAGGAGAGAGTCTTTGCCGTCTAATAGCTTGCACGTAACATTGCCGACGGCCTTTCCGTCAGTGTCGGTTACAGTTCCCGAGAATACCGTATTGACTTCTTGCGCCGCAGATTCCATACACGGATACAGGGCGTAAAGCAATAATATAATAATGTGCCTTACCATTCTAATTCAAGCATGTTGCTCGGACGTCGTGGACGGTCAGCCACTACAGGCACCCACTTTCCGTTAACATTTGTCTTCACCTTATAATGTTCTATTGCAAGATTGTCATAATTTTCCGTGTCGTTACGGCATGACGTAAGAGCGTCTTCCCGACTGACTTCTTTAAGTTTGCCCCAAAACTCTTTTTTATAAAGATACATGTCACGATGCTGGTGTGCCTTTTCCATACCGCCGTAGGTAAATATCCAGTTATTCTTCGTATCGCGGATATCGATTATAAGGCCGGGCAGTCCGCTGAAAACATACGGACCGTAAGGCAGCGGTATGCTGTCGGCATACCATGCAACGTAGTTTCTTCCCGCATAGCTGCACGATGCTTTTTTGCACGATATGGTATTTATGACGGTGTCGCCCGTCTCCAACTGCCATTCTATTTTCGGCTCAAACGTATAGTCCCAATTATAAATATCGTCGTAAATCTGCACTCTTGTCCGATTGGTTGATAAGTCGGTAATGCTCACAGTGTAATATTTTATCCTCTCAATTGCGCCGTACCATGTGTCCACGGCTTGTCGGTTACGTTTGTTCTTCTTGTTTTCGTTAAAGAAAATGTCTAATGAGTCAAGCATAAGCTGGTAGTAATCGCCGTATTTCGTGTATTTATCCGATATTTGCAACACGGTTTTTGCTTTCGTATAATCGGTAGTCTTTATGCTGTCTTTTAAGAATTTCAGATCATAATACACTGCTATTTGAGCCGTATCATACACTTGCTTCCTTACTTTCTGATATGCGTCCATGCCTCCGTCGGGACTTGTTATGTGTACAGTTTGTGCTTTTACGGATAAAGGAGGGGTGCATAAAATGGCTGTTATGAATAAATTCACTAATACTCTTAATACTTTCATCGTTATTTGACTTAGATAAACGCCTTGCTTTCCAAAAGGACAATAATATTAAGGGCAACTTGGAAAGCCTGCGGAAGCAGAAGCTGCCCGGCGTGCAAACAAGTGGTGCAGGCTCGGGCTTAGACATATGCGGCGCATCGGGCTACAAGACATGTTGTAGAAACCGACCGCAAAAATATAAAAAAAGGATGAAAAAAAATACGGAATGAAAAAAAATACGTAATTTTGCACAAAAATTAAAAACCGTAAGGCAAATTGATAGAGAAGCATATCGTAATTGAAGACATCGACCCCGTAATGCTCTACGGGGCGGGCAACGCTTACCTGCAAATAATCAAGGCTCTGTACCCGAAACTGCGCATCGTGGCAAGAGACAACGTAATGCGAGTGCTCGGCGACGAGGAGCAGATGGCCGACTTCGAAGAAAACATCGAGAAGCTGCGCAGGCATGTGTTGAAATATAACTCTATCAGCGAGGAAGACATCATAGACATCATTAAGGGCGGCAAGGCTAAGGAGGACACGACAAAGGGCGTGGTGGTCTACAACATATCGGGCAAGCCGATAAAAAGCCGCAGTGAAAACCAGCAGAAACTTATCGACGCTTACGAGAGGACGGACATGGTGTTCGCCATAGGACCGGCCGGAACAGGCAAGACTTACCTAAGCATCGCACTCGCCGTAAAAGCCCTTAAGGAGAAGCGGGCCAAGAAGATAATACTGAGCCGCCCGGCTGTGGAGGCCGGCGAAAAGTTGGGCTTCCTGCCCGGTGACATGAAAGATAAAATCGACCCCTATCTGCAACCGCTTTACGACGCGCTTGAGGACATGCTGCCTGCCGTCAAGCTGCAAGACATGATGGAAAAGCGCATAATACAGATAGCTCCGCTGGCCTTCATGCGCGGAAGGACGCTGAGCGATGCCGTGGTTATCCTTGACGAGGCTCAGAACACTACGACGGCGCAGATAAGAATGTTCCTGACGCGCATGGGATGGAATACGAAGATGATAATCACGGGCGACTTGACCCAGGTGGACCTGCCAAAAGGAATGACGAGCGGACTGCGCGAAGCCGTAAGCGTTCTGAAAGACGTTGAGGGCATATCCATAGTTAATATGGACGAGAGGGACATCGTAAGGCACAAGCTCGTAACGCGCATAGTAAAGACATTTTCGTTAGCAGACAATTCAGTAAACAAGCAGACAAGTGACAAGCAGACAAGTGACAAGCAGACAAGTTAATAGCTTATGAGGTACCGGCAAACAAGTTTCTCAGCAGACAAGCGGCGAGGCAAATATCCTTGCCTGCTCGTTAACTGTAAACTTGTCGACAGAAAAATCTCCTTGCCTGCTCATATCTCGTCACTTGTCAACTAAATATATAGAGTAATGAAAGCATTAACAAGTACGGATTTCCATTTTGATGGACAGAAGAGCGTTTACCACGGAAAGGTGCGCGACGTTTACAACATCAACGACGACCTGATCGTCATGATTGCGACCGACAGGATTTCGGCCTTCGACGTAGTTTTGCCTAAAGGCATACCGTTCAAGGGACAGGTGCTCAACCAGATCGCAGCCAAATTTCTCGACCAGACGACCGACATCTGCCCCAACTGGAAGCTCGCCACACCTGACCCGATGGTGACTGTCGGACTGAAGTGCGAGGGCTTCCGCGTGGAGATGATTATACGCTCGATACTCACCGGCTCGGCTTGGCGCGAGTACAAGAACGGTTGCCGCGAGCTGTGCGGAGTGAAGTTGCCCGACGGAATGCGAGAGAACGAACGTTTCCCCGAGCCTATCATCACACCTACCACCAAAGCCGACGAAGGCCACGACATGAACATCTCTAAGGAGGAGATCATCGCCCAGGGCATAGTAAACAAGGAAGACTACGAGGTGATGGAGGACTATACTCGCAGGATATTCGCCCGCGGACAGGAGATTGCCGCCAAGCACGGCCTGATACTCGTAGACACGAAATACGAGTTCGGCAAGCGCGACGGCAAGGTCTACCTCATCGACGAGGTGCACACGCCCGACAGCAGCCGCTACTTCTATGCCGACGGCTACGAGGAGAAACTGGCTAAGGGCGAGCCGCAGCGTCAGCTCTCTAAGGAGTTCGTGCGCCAATGGCTCATCGAGCATAACTTCATGAACCAGCCTGGCCAGGTAATGCCCGAGATAACCGACGAATACGCCGAGAGCGTAAGCGAGCGTTACATCGAGCTGTACGAACACATCACCGGCGACAAATTCGACAAGGCCGCCGAGGAGGGCGACATAGCCGCACGCATAGAGAGGAACGTCAGGGAATATCTGAAGAGTATCTAAGATTATGCGGTTATAAGGTTTTTGGGTTTTACGGTTGCTAGGCCTTACGGTTATAAGGCTATTAACCGTAAAACCCAATTAACCCGATAACCATAACAAGCCGCACAACCGTAAGACCGCACAACCGCATAACCTCATATTATAATGTCTTACAAACAGGAACGCATAACCCCCTACGGCAACGGGCAGGAGAAGAGCAGGCAGGTGGAAACGATGTTTGACAACATCGCCCACTCATACGACTTGCTCAACCACCGTCTGTCGTTCGGCATAGACTACCTTTGGCGCAAGACGGCCGTCAGGCAGCTCGTGCCTTACAAGCCGGAAACGATATTGGACATCGCCACCGGCACTGGCGACTTCGCCATAATGGCGGCCAAGAGGCTGCGACCGCGAAAAGTGGTGGGCGTCGACATATCCGAGGGGATGATGCGCATAGGCGTCTGGAAAGTGAAGGCGGCGGGACTCGACAGCGTGATTTCTTTCAAGAAAGAGGACTGCGAACACATGTCTTACGCCGACGGCTCCTTCGACGCAATAACCACGGCCTTCGGCATAAGGAACTTCCAGAACCTCGATGCCTGCCTTAAGGAGATGTGCCGCGTGCTCAGAAAGGGCGGCCAACTTAGCATATTGGAACTGAGCCGCCCCGTAAGATTCCCCATGAAGCAGCTGTTCGGCATCTACTCGCACTCCATTCTCCCGCTTTACGGGAAAATAGTGTCAAAAGACGACGAAGCCTACAAATACCTCATATCCACCATTGAGGCCTTTCCGCAGGGCGAAGAGATGGTGGAAATATTCAAGAAAGCCGGATTCTCGGAAGCTAAGTTCAAGCGTCTGACATTCGGCGTCTGCACGTGTTATTTCGCTATTAAATAATAAACGATCATGGACAAATACGGACTTATCGGTTATCCGCTCGGCCACTCGTTCTCGATCAGCTACTTCAACGAGAAGTTCGAGAACGAGAACATCGACGCCGAATACATCAACTTCGAGATTCCGACAATCGACTCGCTGCCCGAAGTGTTGGCGTCCAACCCCGAACTAAAGGGGCTGAACGTGACAATACCTTATAAGGAAAAGGTGATGAACTTCCTTGATACCGTCAGCCCCGAGGCCCGCGCCATAGGAGCAGTCAACGTGATACGCGTGGACCACAAGGGCGGAGAGACGAGGCTGAAAGGATACAACAGTGACGTGATAGGCTTTACGAGAAGCATCGAGCCGATGCTCGAACCTTGCCACAAGAAGGCCCTGATACTCGGCACCGGCGGAGCATCGAAAGCCATAAACTTCGGACTTAAGTCGCTCGGGCTCGAAACGGTATTCGTAAGCCGCTACGAGCGCCCCGGCACGATACAGTACGACAAGATAACGCCCGACGTGGTGCGCGAATACAACGTGATAGTCAACTGTACCCCGTGCGGCATGTATCCCCACATAGACGAATGCCCACAGCTGCCCTACGAGGCAATGGACAGCCACAACCTGCTGTACGACCTACTGTACAACCCCGACCAGACGCTATTCATGAAGAAGGGCGCAGCGCAGGGAGCAACAGTGAAGAACGGACTGGAGATGCTACTGCTGCAGGCATTCGCCAGCTGGGAGTTTTGGAATAGCAGTTCAGCAGACAAGTGACAAGCAGACAAGTTAATAGTTCTTGAGGCAAAAGCGACAAGGAAAATATCCTTGTCTGCTCGTCAACCGTGAACTTGTCAACTTAAAAATAAAGCAATGAACACAAGCAACCGTTATATGATGCGCGGCGTGTCGGCCGCCAAAGAGGATGTTCACAACGCAATTAGGAACATCGACAAGGGAATATTCCCACAGGCTTTCTGCAAGATAATACCCGACATTCTCGGCGGAGACCCTGAGTATTGCAACATCATGCACGCCGACGGAGCCGGCACGAAGTCGTCGCTGGCCTACGCCTATTGGAAGGAAACCGGCGACTTGAGCGTGTGGAAAGGCATAGCGCAAGACGCTCTGATAATGAACACCGACGACCTACTGTGCGTGGGAGCCGTCGACAACATCCTTGTATCGAGCACGATAGGACGCAACAAAATGCTCGTGCCGGGCGAAGTGATCTCAGCCATAATCAACGGCACTGACGAACTGCTCGCCTCGATGCGCGACATGGGCATCGGCATATACGCCACAGGAGGCGAGACGGCCGACGTAGGCGACCTCGTAAGGACGATAATAGTAGACTCGACCGTGACCTGCCGCATGAAGAGAAGCGACGTGATAGACAACGCCAATATTCGTCCCGGCGACGTAATAGTAGGCCTCGCCTCGTTCGGGCAGGCCACATACGAGAGCTGCTACAACGGAGGCATGGGCAGCAACGGGCTTACTAGCGCCCGCCACGACGTGTTCGCAAAGTACATCGCAGAGAAATATCCCGAGACTTACGACCATGCCGTGCCTGAGGATCTTGTCTACAGCGGCAGCTACAAGTTGACCGATGCCGTTGAAGGCGCGCCCGTCAACGCCGGCCGGTTAGTGCTCTCGCCCACCCGTACATACGCCCCGGTAATCAAGAAGATGCTCGATGAGCTGCGCCCCGAGATTCACGGTATGGTGCATTGCACGGGCGGAGCGCAAACGAAGGTGCTCCACTTCGTAGGCGACGACTGCCGCGTGGTGAAAGACAACATGTTCCCCGTACCGCCGCTGTTCAGGATCATAAAGGAGCAAAGCGGCACCGACTGGCAGGAAATGTACAAGGTGTTCAACATGGGCCACCGCATGGAGATATACGTAAGGCCTGAGACAGCCGACAAGGTGATAGCCATAAGCAAGAGCTTCAACATCGACGCCCAAGTAATAGGCCACATCGAGAAAGGGCGGAAGAGCCTTACGATAAAGTCAGAGTTCGGAGAATTTAATTATTAAATTAGTTGACAAGCAGACAAGTGACGAGCAGACAAGTTAATAGATCATGAGATACAGGCAACAAAGCAAATCTCCTTGTCGCTTGTCTGCTTGTCACTTGTCAACTAATTACTTGTCAACTAAACAGTAGAACAATGGCAGACAACAACAGCATATTGGAAAAACTTGAAGGCCTTGAGAGCCGTTACGAGGAGATTTCGACGCTGATAACCGACCCGTCGGTCATCGCCGACCAGGAACGATACGTCCGACTGACGCGCGAATACAAAGACCTTGACGATATAATGAAGGCGAGAAAGAAATACATAGCCTGCCTAAACTCGATAAGGGAGGCAAAAGACATTCTCGCCAACGAGAGCGACCCCGACCTCAAGGAGATGGCACGCGAGGAGCTGCAAGCCAACGAAGAGCTGCAACCAAAGCTCGAAGAGGAAATCAAGATTGCTCTCGTACCTAAAGACCCCGAGGACGCGAAGAACGTGCAAATGGAGATACGTGCCGGCACTGGAGGCGACGAGGCAGCCCTGTTCGCCGGCGACCTGTTCCAAATGTACAAGAAATTCTGCGACTCAATGGGCTGGACGCTCTCTGTTACGAGCATAAGCGAGGGCGCGGTAGGCGGATACAAGGAGATAGACTTTGCAGTAAGCGGCGACAATGTTTACGGCACGCTGAAATACGAGTCGGGCGTTCACCGCGTGCAGCGCGTGCCTGCCACTGAGACGCAGGGCCGCATGCACACCAGCGCGGCCACCGTGGCCGTGCTGCCCGAAGCCGACAAGTTCGAGGTGAACATCAACGAAGGCGACATCAAGTGGGACACGTTCCGCAGCTCGGGAGCCGGCGGACAGAACGTAAACAAGGTGGAATCAGGCGTTCGCCTACGTTATCCGTGGAAGAATCCCAACACGGGCGAAGTTGAAGAAATACTCATAGAGTGTACCGAGACGCGCGACCAGCCAAAAAACAAGGAGCGCGCACTGTCGCGCCTGCGCACGTTCATCTATGACCGCGAGCACCAAAAGTACATCGACGACATAGCCAACCGCCGCAAGACGCTCGTATCCACGGGCGACCGTAGCGCAAAGATACGCACGTACAACTTCCAGCAGGGGCGCGTGACCGACCATCGCATCGGCTACACCACCCACGACCTGCAAGGCTTCCTCGGCGGAGACATCAAGGACATGATCGACGCACTGACCGTGGCCGAGAACGCCGAAAGAATGAAAGAAGCGGAATTATAGTTTTCCGGTCTTAAGGTTTTAAGGTTTTACGGTTATACGGTCTTAAGTTTGAGACGCAACCGTAAAACCGCAAAGCCACATAACCGTAAAACCGCACAACCGTAAAACCCAATAACCGTAAAAAGCAATGACCAAACAGCAACTCATCGAACAGATTTTCGCAAAGAAGACATTCCTTTGCGTAGGACTTGACACGGACATCAAGAAGATACCGGCGCACCTGCTCGGAAACGACGACCCGATTTTCGACTTCAACAAGGCTATCATCGACGCTACGGCCGATTATTGCGTAGCCTACAAGCCCAACCTCGCCTTCTACGAGTGCATGGGCACTAAGGGACTGGCTTCGTTCGAGCGCACCGTAAAATACCTGAAGGAGAATTACCCCCACCATTTAATCATAGCCGACGCAAAGCGCGGCGACATAGGCAACACGTCCGCCATGTACGCACGCACGTTCTTCGAGGAGTATGACGTCGACGCGCTGACCGTAGCCCCGTATATGGGCGAAGACAGCGTTGTGCCGTTCCTCAAGTACGACGGCAAATGGGTGATCGTGCTGGCACTGACGAGCAACGCAGGCTCGCACGATTTCCAGCTCACCACCGACCAAGACGGCGAACACCTCTTCGAAAAAGTGATCCGCAAGTCGCAGGCATGGGGCAACGACGAGAACATGATGTACGTAGTCGGAGCCACGCAAGGCAAGATGTTCCAAGACATACGCATGCTTGCCCCGAAGCATTTCCTGCTCGTGCCCGGCGTGGGAGCACAGGGCGGCAGCCTGCAGGAGGTGTGCAGGTACGGCATGACAGACGACTGCGGACTCATAGTGAACAGTAGTCGCGGCATAATCTACGCGTCCGCCGGCACAGACTTCGCCGAGGCTGCAGCTGCAAAAGCCAAAGAGCTGCAAGAGGAAATGGCCGTAGAACTTGAACAATTAAAGACGAAAGAGTAAGCATCGTCCATACCAGAACATAAGTGCGCCGAAGCGTTCAGGCATCCACATTGAAGGATACCGAACGCTTCGGCGCACTTTTTCATAATGAAACCATATACGTCTTTTTGCTTGACAAATAGTTTTTCCTTAATGCTTCACAACGCCATTGTTTACAGACGACAGACCTCTTTTACGCGAAAAGTGTCAATATCTACGGTTGACGTAACTACCTAATATACAGGCGTTTATCACGGAATATAAGCAACCGTACAAAAACAAACGGAACATTATAGCATAAAAGGCCACCTTTGACGATACCAAAGGTGGCCCTTTACGTTACGATAAGCCGTCTATAAGACGGCAATAAGCAGCATTTTCAAAAGAAGAACCATACTCAAACCACACTGTTTTGCAAACCGAGGCTTACAAAACAGGACTTTACTGGTAACCGGGAAACATCAGACCAGCGACTTTCTCATACGGAACAACCGAATATCACAACATGCCAAGTTTGACGTTTTGCAACCCATTCATCCGTCCAGCCTTACAAACCGTCACAACATCATAGGCGGAACAATGTCATACAGTTATCTCGAGCAGGATACTTTCCGGCCCTACCACACAGCTTTCGTAATACCCGTCGCCTGTAACACGCGGCCCGTCAGCAACGGCATAGCCGTCGGCAGCGAGACGAGCGGTAAGCGCATCGACAGCATCACGGCTCCCTACGGCGAACGACACATGCGTAAACCCTATGCGCGCGGCAGACGGGTCGCCGCCGGACATGCCAGGGCGGCTCATCAGTTCTAGAGACGTTCCACAGCCGTCGAACGAAAGAAAATACGTGCGCAGCCCTGTACGACGATTGCGATACATATCATTCGACCGCGCGTTGAAATAATCCCCAAAGAACTTACGCATACGCTCCAAGTCCTCGCAATAAAGCGCAACATGACCTATCCTCATAATCTACTGTGATATTTATAACTAATGCCCACATGACGATTAAATAAATCAACATTGAATAATTTGACATCTATGCAAAAATACAAATTAATCCTATTATACGTTTGCCCTTAACCGAAAAGATATTAATTTTGCACGGTGTGAAACAAACAAAACGCTTCAAAACCACGGAAAGACATGATTAACAACATATTAAACAAGATAAAGGGACATCCGCACCTGGTTGAAGGAACGGCCTACTCGATACTCTTCACGATGGGCGCATGCCATCTGCTCAACGACATGATACAGTCGGTAATACCGGCCCTTTACCCGTTGTTGAAAGACAAATTCGGCTTCACGTTCGCCCAAATAGGCGTAATAACATTCGTGTTCCAAATCACGTCGTCGATATTCCAGCCGTTCATAGGCAACTATGCCGACAGCCATCCGCAGCCTTACTCGCTTGCGCTTGGCATGCTGTTCACTCTCACCGGACTGCTGACATTGGCATTTGCGCCGGGCTTCGTAACCATACTGCTCTCTGTGGCACTGATAGGCTGCGGCTCGTCGGTGTTCCACCCGGAGGCATCGCGCGTGGCACAGTTGGCATCAGGAGGCAAGAAGAGCTTGGCCCAGTCGATATTCCAAGTAGGCGGCAACGGCGGCAGTGCCGTCGGCCCGCTGCTGGCCGCACTGATAGTGATGCCTTACGGCCAACACGCAGTAGGCTGGTTTGCACTCGCCGCCATGCTGGCCGCCTTTCTGCTGACACGCGTGGGCTACTGGTACAGCCTCGTTCTCAAACAAATCAAGGCTGCACAAAGCAAGCACAAAATGGCAATGTGTACGCTCCCGACCAAGACGGTGAACATGGCTTTGGGCATACTCGTACTGATGATATTCTCAAAATACTTCTTCAACGCTTGCATGACGAGCTACTTCACGTTTTTCCTCATCGATAAGTTCGGCGTATCCGTGCAAGAGTCGCAATACTGCCTGTTTGCCTACCTCGCAGCCTTCGCCGTAGGCACGCTCGTAGGCGGATTCCTCGGCGACCGCTATGGGCGCAAGTACGTCATACTGTTCTCCATCCTCGGCGCAGCCCCGTTCACGCTCGCCCTGCCCTACCTCAACCTCTTCGGCACGGTGGTGATGTCGGTGCTTACGGGCCTTATCATAGCCTCGGCGTTCTCGGCCATAGTGGTTTACGCCACAGACCTTAAGCCCGACAAGGTGGGGATGACAGCCGGGGTGTTCTTCGGACTGATGTTCGGTCTCGGCGGCATCGGCTCGGCATTCTTCGGCTGGCTGGCCGACCTTACGAGCATCGAGTTCATCTTCAAGGTCAGCACGTGGCTGCCGCTGCTGGGCATTGTGGCCGTATTCCTGCCCGACATCAGACCAAACAAGACTAAATGAGAAACAAGATATTCATACAACGCTACCTTTCGCCCTGCGGTGAAATGGTGCTCGGCTCGTTCGGCGAGAAGCTCTGCCTGTGCAACTGGACCGTAGAGAAACATCCCAGAAGGGTCGACCGCAGACTGCAGTCTGGCCTTAAGGCCGATTATGAAGAAGGCACGACGGACGTAACCGAGAAAGCCGCAAGGCAATTAGACGAATATTTCAACGGCATGCGCAAGTCGTTTGACGTACCGCTACTGTTCGTCGGCACCAACTTTCAGAAGAGCGTATGGCGGCGGCTGCTCGAGATACCATACGGGCAAACCGTGTCATACGGCGCAATGGCCGCCAAGTTAGGCATGCCACATGCAGTGCGCGCCGTGGCCAACGCCAACGGAGCCAACGCCGTATCGCTGTTCGCGCCGTGCCACAGGGTGATAGGCAGCGACGGATCGCTAACCGGATACGGCGGCGGACTCGAAGCGAAGAAGTTTCTTTTGGACTTAGAACGTGAGCGAATGAGAGGGTAGTTGAGAATTAGGAAGTAATTGCGAATACATGTCAGACGGATTTACATTCAAGCATTTTACGGTAAACCATGACAAGTGCGCCATGAAGGTAGGCACGGACGGAGTGTTGCTCGGAGCATGGGCCGAGGGCGGACGGCGGGTGCTCGATATCGGCACAGGCTCAGGACTGATTGCCCTGATGATGGCGCAGAGATTTACCGAAGCCGAAATCACAGCCATCGACATCGAACCTACGGCGTGCGCCCAAGCCCGCTGCAATGCGGAAGCCTCGCCTTTCGGCACAAGGATAAGCGTAAAGGAATGCCCGTTACAGGATTTCAACGGAGGACCTTTCGACTCGATCGTATGCAATCCGCCATTTTATGCCGGCACGCCCAAGAGCAAGACGGCCGCAAGAACTATGGCGCGCAGCGCCGAGACGTTGCCCATCGCCGATCTGTTCCGCCATGCCGCCCGCCTGCTTTCGCCAGAAGGAGTTATCTCGGTGGTCATACCGTCGGCCTGCGCTACGGTGTTTGATAGTGAAGCGGCTTTCGCAGGACTGTTTCCACGACGTGCTTGCGCCGTCAGGACAACATGTAACAAGCCCGTAAGCCGCTGCCTGCTGGCTTACGGCAGAGTGCGTCCCGCCGCCGTGGAACATGAGGAACATTACTTATGCGGTCAAAACGGAGCACGCTCGGAATGGTACGCACGTCTTACCGATGAGTTTTATTTATAAGTTTACAGTAAATAAGTTTTTCAGTAGACAAGTAACGAGATACAAGCAGGCAAGTCTGCCCGTATCTCGTTACTTGTCTACAGAAAGTTTGTCCAGCCTACGCTTAGGTTCGGGAGCCTCGGGCCATAGTTCGAGAGCCTTACGGTAGTTGGCCGCAGCCGCTTCGGGCATGTGCTCGCGCTCGCATTCCTTGCCGAGCATGGTATATTCGGCAGCAAGGCGTTTCAGGAACTTTTGCTGTTTCTCTTTTTCCTTGCGCAGCTTGCGGTTTTCTTCACGCAGGATGTTTATTATTCCGAGCTTGCGCCTTATCAGGCGTTTGGCCGAAGGTTTCTCTATGTCATACCTATGGTGTATGGCTCGGAAGAATGATGCGAGGGCCGTGTCGAAGTCGCCTTTGTCGAAGGCTGCCGCCGCGTCGTGATATTCCTTGTCGGCAGCCGATTCTTTCAGGGCACCGTTTATCAGCCTTGTGTCGTTGTAGTTGCGTGCGAACTGCTTTATTTCCTGTCTCACGAACACGTCTTGGCGACGCAGCGGAGCGGCGAGACTGATGCCGTCTAACGACGTGCAGCGCGACAGGGCTACGTATGCCTGGCCGCCGGCGAATACTCCGCCCGTGAAGTCTATGTTCACCCGATTGAACGTCAGCCCCTGGCTCTTGTGCACGGTGATGGCCCACGCCAAGCGAATGGGAAACTGTATGTAGCTGCCTATCTCTTCCTCCTCTATCTTCTTTTCCTTCTCGTTGAACGTGTAGCGCATGTTGCTCCAGTGTTCACGGCGCACATCGTGCTCCTGCCCGTCTTCGGTTACGATGTAGAGCGCGCCCTGCTCCTCGTCGAGTCCTTCTATTATGCCGAGCGTGCCGTTCACCCAGCGGCGGTCGATGTCGTTCTTGATGAATATGACCTGTGCGCCGGACTTCACGTAAAGTTCAACAGGCGTAGGCAGGCTCGACTCTGGAAAGTCGCCCTTCACCTCGCCGTGAAGCGTCGTAGGTTCGCCCGGCAGCTCGGCCAAGTGCTGCTCGTTGATGTAGTCAACGGTGTCGCGACGTGTAGACAGCGTAATGGCTAATCGGTCGTCGCTGCCGCCAACTGGACGGCCTACGCGTGAGTTGAGCGCGCGCAGGTCGGCATCGGTTGCGTCGGTTGTGCGAATGTGGTCGAGTATGGATATGAACGAAGGGTCGGTCTGCCTGTATACCTTGTGCAGTTCTATGCTTACGAGGCTCATCTCCCGCCATACGCGTGCTCCGAAAAAGAACGCCGTAGCGTAATAAGGGTGGAGCATGCGCCGCTCGTCTTCTTTCACTACGGGCTCAAGCTGGTATATGTCGCCTACAAGAAGCAGTTGCTTGCCGCCGAAGGGCTGGCGCATGTTACGCGAGTAGACGCGTAGCACCTTGTCGATGAAGTCGATGATGTCTGCGCGCACCATGCTTATCTCGTCGATGATGATCAACTCCACTTCGCGCAGTATCTTGCATTTCTCCGACGTGTATTTCAGCGTGCCGCGCAGGTTGCGCACCGAATAGCGAGAGTCGTCGGGCAGCAACGGGTGGAACGGCAGCTTGAAGAAGCTGTGCAGTGTGGTTCCCCCGGCGTTGATGGCAGCTATGCCGGTAGGTGCAAGGACTATGTGCTTCTTCTTTGTCGTGGCGCAGATGTGGCGCAAGAAGGTCGACTTGCCCGTACCAGCTTTTCCGGTGAGGAAAAGTGAACGCTGCGTGTATTGTATTATCTGAAGGGCTTGTTGGAATTCCGTGTTGTCAAGGTCGAGCATCGTTGAAAATGGGAAAAGGTGAGAAGGTGAAAAAGTGAAAAGGTGAAGAACAAAAGATTCCAATTTGAGTATTGCAATCTCGTTTTACTACCTTTTCACTCTTTCACCTTTTCACCTTTAATTATAGGTCTTCAAATCTTATTATTTCTTCGTGCGGTTTGTCGTTCTTCTTTTGTTCGGGTTGTTCCTTGTGGGGCTGTTCCTCTTCCGGTTGCTTTACTGGCTCTATGCTTACGGCGTTGCCGGTTACCATTTGCTCGAGCACGTTCATTGCGTGGTTGGCATGGTCGGTGGCAAGCGAATCAAGCGTAAGCGAGTCAAGTGCGGCGGTGTCTTTCTTTGCCGGATAATAACTGTCGCACATGTACATGTCGCGGGTAATGTCGTCGTCTTGCGGCTTGTCAAAGCGTCCGTGGTACTGTCTGAAGGCGGGGTCGCCCATCAACGCTTGCAGGAAGTATCCGCAAATGGGCAATGCCGTGCGGCTGCCTTGTCCGAGGGCTCCCGTACGGAAGTGTATGCTGCGGTACTCGCCACCCACCCATGCGCCGCAGACTATCCTCGGGCTTACGCACATGAACCATGCGTCTGAGTGGTTGTTTGACGTTCCCGTCTTTCCGCCGAAGTCGGTGTCCTGCGCCTTGCTTACGTATCCCCACAGGCTCTGCGACGTGCCGCCTGGCTCGCGCATGCCGCCCATGAGCAGCTGCTGCATGAAGAATGCGCTCTTATACGGTATCACCTGCTTCTGCTCGTCGGGGGCGGTGTACACCTCGCGGCCGTCCTTGTCTACGATGCGTGTTACGAGCACCGGCTCGGCGTGCTTTCCTCCGTTGGCCACGGTGCAGTAAGCATTGGTCATCTCAAGCAGGTTGACGTCAGACGAGCCGAGGGCGAGCGAGGGTTGCTCGTCGAGCGGACTCTTTATACCCATGTCGTGGGCTGTCTTGGCTATGTTCTTGATGCCCATCTCCTGCCCGAGCCTCACGGCCACCGAGTTGATGCTTCTGGCGAAGGCTCCCTTCAGTGGTATAGAGTCGCCCGAGAAACGGCCGTTGGCGTTGGTGGGCGTCCAAGTGGTCATTCCGTGCTTGGCCTTGTCGTACACTTCCATGCGTATGTATTCGTCGCGGCGCTTGTCGCAAGGTGTTAGGCCCTGGTTCATGGCTTCGGTGTAGACGAACAGCTTGAACGTGGATCCGGGCTGGCGCATGGCGGTCACCTTGTCGTATTTCCACGAGTTGAAGTCAATGTCGCCCACCCATGCCTTTACGTGTCCCGTCTGCGGCTCCATCGCCACAAATGAGCAGTGCATGAACTTCACCATGTAGCGTATGGAGTCCATCGTGCTCATCTCCTTCTCTATCGTGCCTTTCTCATAGTCGAAGAGCTTCACCTTATGCGGCTTGTTCAAATAATAGGTGATCGAGTCGGGCTGGTCGGGGAAGCGTTGCAGCAGCATCTTGTAGGCCGGTTGGCGCTTGGCTATGTCCTCAATGAATCCTGGTATTACCTGATGGTTCTCGTCGCGCCAGGGGTCTTGCCCTGCCCAATGGCGGTCGAAGTTGCGTTGCACCTGGCGCATCTGCTTACGTGCTGCCTCTTCGGCATATTTCTGCATGCGCGTGTCTATGGTGGTGTAGATCTTCAGCCCGCTGCTGTATAGGTCGTAACCATTGTCCTTGCACCAGTCCTTCAGGTAATCAGCCACGGCCTCGCGGAAGTATTTGGCCTGACCGTCATAGTTGCTCTCCACGCTGTAGTTCAGCTTTATCGGTATGGCACTCACCGAGTCAAACTCGGCCTGCGTCATGTCGCCGTGGGTCATCATGTTGTGCAACACTACGTTGCGACGCTCAAGGCTGTTATCCGGGTGGCTTATGGGGTTGTAGTAGGTGGTGGCCTTAAGCATGCCTACGAGCACGGCGGCCTGTTCGGCGGTGATGTCAGTCGGAGTGGTGTTGAAATATGTCTTGCAGGCCGTCTTTATGCCGAAGGCGTTAGAGCCGAAGTCTACCGTGTTGGCGTACATCGTGAGTATCTCCTTCTTGTCGTAGAGCATCTCGAGCTTGGTGGCAATGATCCACTCCTTGCTCTTCATGATGAGCATGCGCACGCCTGGGATGTAGCCAAGCAGGCCGGTGGAGTATTGCGTCCTGACGCGGAACATGTTCTTGGCCAACTGCTGGGTGATGGTCGACGCCCCGCGGGCCTCATGGCTTACGGCCATGTCCTTGAGCACGGCGAACAGGCCTATGGGGTCTACGCCACGATGCTTGTAGAAACGCTCGTCCTCGGTGTCGACGAGGGCCTTCCAGAACACAGGGTTCACCTCCTCGTACTTGACGGGGGTACGGTTTTCGCTGAAGTACTTGCCTATCATCACCCCGTCAGCGCTGTATATCTCAGACGCCTCGCTTGTAGTGGGCTTCTTGATCTGCGAGAAGCCGGGCGACTTGCCGAAGAGCCACAGGAAGTTGACATCCACCATGCCTAAGTATATGAAGAAGGCCGCAATGAGTGTTACCACGGTCACTATCGTCTTCTTATACCACTTGCTGCCTACGTAAAGGCTCTTGTACCAATGCCAAAAGGCTTTTATCTTACGTAAGCAGAACGTGACAGCTCTGCCTGCGTAGGAGTTCTTTAACTTGTCGGACATGTTGCTGTTGTTTGGTTTTCGGGTGCAAAAGTAACTAAAAATGAGTATTCCGGCAGGAATTATCTATGTAATTTATGATTTCTTCAACATTCCCGGGCGAAAACCAGCGTATGCTCTCGTCGCGCTTGAACCATGTGATCTGCTTGCGGCAGTATTTATGCGTGTTGCACTTTATCCTGAACACGGCCTCGTCTATCGTGCACAGGCCGTCGAGATAGTCGAACAGCTCCTTGTAGCCCACGGTGTTAAGGGCGTTCTCGTGCCTGTGGGGATACATGCGCCTCGCCTCGTCGAGCAGGCCGGCGGCCATCATCCCGTCAACGCGCCGGTCGATGCGGGCGTAGAGCTCGGCACGATCGCGGGTAAGGCCTATCTTGAGTATGTTGAACGGACGCAGCTTCTTCGTCCTTGTCCTGAACGACGTGTACGTCTTCCCCGTGGAGAGGCATATCTCCACGGCGTGGACCACGCGCTTCGGGTTTTGCCTGTCAACTACGGCGTAATACTCGGGGTCGAGCATCTCCAGCCGGCGGCACATGGCCTCAAGGCCGTCGCGCTCGTATTCGGCCTTCACCTGCCGGCGCACCTCTCCGCCGACGGTGGGTATGTCGTCGATGCCGTTGCACACGGCATCAACGTACATCATGCTGCCGCCCGACATTATCACGCAGTCGTTCTCGGCGAAGAGGACCGGGAGCAGACTTATCACGTCGCGCTCGAACATCGACGCACTGTAATAGTCGCCCACGCCGAGACTGCCCACGAAATAGTGCCTTACCCTCCGTAGCTCGTCGGCCGTAGGGGCTGCCGTGCCGATGGGGATCTCGCGGAACATTTGGCGCGAATCGGCGTTCACTATCACCGTGCCCAGCCTCTCGGCCGCTTCGATGCACAGCTCCGTCTTGCCCACGCCAGTGGGGCCGATTATTACAATGAGGGAGTGCATGAGAATTTATTTGGAGAAGTTAAAGAAGTTATCGCTCACTACGTTCGCTAGAAATTAAAGCCATTAGCCTTGTTTCAAGTTGCCTGATATTTGACAATGCATACAGCTTTAACTTCTTTAACTTCTCTAAATTCTTTAACTTATCTACCTTATCTTATTATCCCTCTCTTTGAGCTCTCCACGAAGCTGATCACGTAGTCGATCTCCGCGCAGGCAGGCAGATGCCGGCGTATCTCCTCGATGCCCTCCTTGAGCACACCTTTGGAGTAGAGCAGGCGGTAGGCCTCGTGGATGTTGTTGATCAGCTCGCCCGTGAATCCCCTGCGGCGCAGCCCCACGAGGTTGACCCCGCAAAACTTAGTGGGCTCCTTGCCGGCTATGATGTACGGCGGGATGTCCTGGCTGAAACGACACCCGCCCTGTATCATCACGTAGCCGCCGATGTGGCAGAACTGGTGACAGAGCACCTCGGCGCTGATTATGGCATGGTCGTCTACGGTCACCTCGCCGCCGAACTTCGTCGAGTTGCCTATTATGCAGTCGCTGCCTACCACGCAGTCGTGGGCGATGTGCACGTTTTCCATGAGCAGGCAGCCCGAGCCTACGACGGTCTTGCCCTTAGAGGCCGTGCCGCGCGACACGGTGACGCATTCGCGTATGCTGTTGTTGTCGCCTATTTCGCACGTGGTGTCCTCGCCCCTGAACTTCAGGTCTTGGGGCTTGGTGCTTATGCTCGCTCCGGGGAATATCTCGTTGCCGTTGCCTATGCGTGCGCCGTAGTTTATGGTGACGCTGTTTTGCAGCACGTTGTTGTCGCCCATTACGGTGTTACGGTCTATATAGCAAAACGGGCCGACGACGTTGCCGTCGCCCAGCTTGGCCTCGGGATGTACGTATGCGAGCGGACTTATTTGGTTCATATTCTATTATATGGTTATACGGTTTTTACGGTTGAACGGTTTTTACGGTTGAACGGTTTTTACGGTTGAACGGTTTTTACGGTTGAACGGTTTTTACGGTTATACGGTTTTTACGGTTGAACGGTTATAAGATTTTGCGGTTTTAAGGTCATACGGTTCTGCGGTCTTAAGGTTTTACCCCATAACCTCATAACCGTAAAAAACCGTAAAAACCGCAGAACCCCATAACCGTAAAACCTCAAGGCCTTACTTGTTTTTAACGATCTGTGCGGTGAACGTGGCCTCAGACACCACCTTGTCGCCCACGAACACGTAGCCCTTCATCGACGACACACCGTGGCGCACGGGCGCCAGCAGGTCAACCTTGAAGAGCAGCGTGTCGCCGGGCACCACCTTTTGGCGGAACTTCACGTTGTCGATCTTCATGAAGTACGTAGACCAGCGCTCGGGCTCGTCAACGGTGTTGAGCACGAGCAGGCCGCCGCACTGCGCCATGGCCTCCACCTGGAGCACGCCGGGCATGACCGGTTCCTGCGGGAAGTGGCCAGTGAAGAAAGGCTCGTTGCTCGTCACGTTTTTCACTCCCACGATGCTGTTCGGGCCCAAGGCTATCACCTTGTCCACCAGCTGCATGGGGTAACGGTGGGGCAACAGCTCGCGTATGCGGTTGACGTCCATCACCGGCGGCTCGTTGCAGTCGTAAATCGGGGCTTGTATCTCGTGCTTGCGTATCTCTCGGCGCATCAGCCGGGCAAACTTGTTGTTAATCGTGTGACCCGGCTTCGTAGCGATGATGCGCCCCTTGATCGGCTTGCCTATCAGGGCCATGTCGCCTATCACGTCGAGCAGCTTGTGGCGCGTGCACTCGTTCTCCCACACCAGCGGCTTGTGCTGTATGTATCCCAACCTTGTCGCGTCGAGGCGCGCCACGCCGAGAAAGTCGGCCAGGGCGTCGAGACGCTCTTGGGTGGTCTGCCGCTCGTATATCACCACGGCGTTGTCAAGGTCGCCGCCCTTGATCAGGCCGGCGCGCAGCAAAGGCTCCACGTCCCTGACGAAGACGAACGTGCGCGCCGGGGCTATCTCAGCGGCGAAGCCGTCGATGCGGTCGAGCGTGGCAAACTGGCTGTTGATGAACTTAGAGTCAAACGAGCACATGGCCGTCAGGCTGAACTCGTCGTCGGGCAGTATCGTTATGCACGAGCCGCTCTCGGCGTCTTTCACCTCTATCTTACGGCGTATCACGTAATAGTCCTTAGGAGCGTTCTGCTCCTCTATCCCTATTTCCCTGATCTTGGCCACGTACTCGGCGGCCGAGCCGTCAAGTATCGGGAACTCAGGTCCGTTCACCTGTATCAGGCAGTTGTCTATGCCGAGGGCGTAGAGCGCGGCCATCGCATGCTCCACGGTCGACACCCTCACGTCGCCCTTGCCCAGCACCGTGCCGCGCTGGGTGTCTACCACGTTCTCGGCCACGGCGTCGATTACGGGCTGGCCGTCAAGGTCTATGCGCTGTATCCTGTAGCCCGTGTTCACGGCTGCCGGGTTAAACGTTACGGTGAGGCTCAGGCCCGTATGCAGGCCCTTGCCGCAAAGGGCGAAGCTGCCCTTGAGCGTGTTTTGTTTAGACATTTCCATTATCTTTATATAGGTCTTTTTTTAGTTGCTCCACTTGTTTTTGCAGGTCGGCCATCCGGCGGCTCATCTCGGGCAGGCGGCGCGTCAAGGCTATTGACTTGAAGTAAGCCTTCGGCTCCATGGGGGGCGTACCTATGAGCGTGGCCCCACCCTTAAGGTTGCCAGGCACGCCAGACTGCGCCCCGAGCACCGTCTTGTCGCCGACGACGGCGTGGCCCGCCACGCCCACCTGGCCGCCGAACATGCACCAGCTGCCGATCTTCGTGCTGCCGGCCACGCCCGTTTGCGCCGACATCACCGTGTGTTCGCCCACCTCCACGTTGTGGGCTATCTGCACGAGATTGTCCAGCTTCACGCCCCTGCGTATCACCGTGGCGCCCATCGTAGAGCGGTCCACGCAGGCGTTGGCTCCTATCTCCACGTCGTCGCCTATCTCCACGATGCCTATCTGCGGAATCTTGTCATAGCCGTCGGGACCCGGGGCGAAGCCGAAGCCGTCGGCCCCTATCACCGCGCCGGCGTGTATCGTCACGCGGTCGCCCAAGCGGCAGCCGGGATAAATCGTTACGTTAGGATATACGATACAATCGCTGCCTATCGTCACCCCGTCTTCTATCACGGCGTGGGGGTGAATCTGCGAACCCGGGCCTATCACCACGCCCTCGCCGACGCAGGCCAGCGGCCCGACGTAGCAGCCCTCGCCGATGCTGGCGCTCGCGGCTATGCAGGCCTGCGGGCTCACGCCCGTCTTCTTAGGCTGCGCCGCCTGGTAGAGCTGCAACAGGCGTGCTATGCACTCGTATGGGTCTTTCACCCTGATGAGCGTGGCGCTTACGGGGCGTGCCAGCTGCACGCCGTCGGCCACGAGCACCACACTCGCCTTAGTATCGTAAATGTAATGCGTATATTTAGGGTTGGCCAAGAACGTGATAGTCCCGGGCCTGCCCTCCTCTATCTTGGCGAAGCCGTTCACCGTTACGTTCCCGTCGCCCTCTATCCTTCCATCGATAGCGTTAGCTATCTGCTTAGCTGTAAACTCCATTACGATGTAATTACATTAAAGTGATTGCGCAATTTTTGCAAAGGTAAATATTTTTATCCGAAAAACGCCGCCTGCGCCGTTAATATTTGGCATTTTTTAGGAACGGCAGCCCAAAACGCCCGTTTTTCGCCCCGGCGGACCGCCACGGGAGGGGGCGAGTACGCAAAGGATGTAACAATGTAACTTTTTGCATATATCATATATAATCACTTTATACCTTCTGCATCAGCCCAAACTGTAGAGACACAGCACGCCATGTCTATATGGACGATAATTAACGTGAGTTCGATGTAAGAACCTTACGCAATAAGCCTGCTTTTGTCAATGATGTCGATATTCATAGACGGCTTT